>JAGARW010000069.1 GCA_017621975.1 Lachnospiraceae bacterium
CCTTTTGAAGAGAGGATTGAAATAGTACGGTCCTGTAAATATACGGATGAAGCAGTGGAAATACCGGCAGAAAAACCAGGCACAGAGGAAGCATACAGATTATATCACTTTGATGTTCAGTTTTCGGGAAGCGATTATGCGAATGATCCGGACTGGCTTGCAAAAAGGGCGTATTTACGGCAGCATGGCTCGGATCTGGTATTTTTCCCTTATACGCAGTCTACAAGTTCCACGAAATTAAAGGAAAAGATAGGCGGAAACAAATGATACAGATTATTTATGCGCCGAATGGTATGGATGAAAGAACAGAGGCGAATGTCAGGGCGCTGACAGAAAGTACATATTTGCTGAAAAATACATATAGAAATTTGAACGGACATCTCATCCGCGGAGAATTTTCAGATGCCTTTCAGGCAGCGAAATATGTCGATGAAAAAAACAGAGATGATTCTGGAGAGAGAATGGGATTCTGTCTTGATACAGGCGTTTGCAATATTTGCGGACAAAACATTTATGACTTTATTGTTACGCTTGGAAACAGAATCAAGGCTGTAATAATCCGTGAAAACGATGGAAAAACAGACAGCTCCATGGCTCCGTTCTTTTATTCCCCTGTGTGGAAGTCTCAGACTGATTGGCCCGGTTTGATAAGAGGGCTGAGGAAAATTGATTTTGACGGCGTACTGATATTTGACTATCAGCATTCTACATCGGCTTTTCCGTGGCATCTCAGGCCGCAGCTTGATAAGCTTGTCCATGCTGTTGGCGAGTACTTTAAGTGGCAGATTGAACAGGAAAAGGTATTGAAAAAATATAATACACGCGTCCTTTTTGGAGGCGGAAAGATGTTTCTAAATTATATGCGGTATTATGGAGAGAAATACCCTCCGTTATTTACCTGTGACAATAACCGGAGTTTGTGGGGCACCCAAAAAGAAGGAATTGAAGTAAAAAAGCCGGAGGATTTAAAAAATATTCCTGCAGATTGTGCTATTTTTATATGTAACATATATTACAGGGAGATTGAAGAGCAGCTCCGGGATATGGGGATTCAAAATAAGATTGAGTATTTCAATGACGAAGTTTTACCGTTATGCCGTTGTGATATGTCTGATGTAGAGAGGAAATAAAATGTGTAAGACAAAAGTAATCATTTTGGGAAGCTGCGTTTCAAGAATATCGATGCTTGACGGAAATAAAAATGGTCATGGAATTGCGGCTGACGATATGGAGCTTTGTTATTTCCTCGATAAGCAGAATATTGCGCTCGCCATGATGCCGCCGGCTTTTTCAAAAGAAGAAGTTTCTTCCGTTACAGCGGCTCAGCTTTGGGATAAAAGCAGGATAAAAACTGTGCGTCAGAGTCTGAATAAAGACACGGTTAAACTTATAATGGAATCAGATGCGGAATATCTGATCATGGATTTATTTGATTTTCAGACTAATTTTGCTGTTTTAGGAACCACGGCTTTTGATACAAATGCGTATGAGTTTATGAACACAATTCTATTTAAAAAGTATCAGAAAAATATTCGTGTTTCAAATTTTATGGAATTACCGGAATGGATATATTATCCATATGTGGATTTATTTTTTAAAGAAATAATGAAGAAATATGATTCGGAGCATATAATTTTGAATCGATTTCGTGCCAACACCTATTATCTTTCCAGAGATGGAAAAATAAAAGAAATTCCGGATAATTATAAGAATCCATATCAGGCAAACGACAAGTACAATGTCTCGTTGAGAAAATTAGAAGAATATATTATAACAAAATATAAACCATATGTAATCGATTTGTCGAAGTTTTATATGGGTGATGAAAATGTATGGAGCAATCTTCAGGGCGCTCATTTTGAAAAAGAATTTTATCATGAAACACTAGAAATTATTTGTCATATTATAAGGGAACGACCAGAGAAAAAAATATGGGATCGCCCGGACTTTTTTTGCCATAAGTACGATAATGATGATAGAAAGCATGATATTGACAGAGCTTTTAATATGTTAGAGGAGCTTGTTGAAAAAGAAGATGTTCTTTGGATAAATATTTTGGAGAAATTGTATAGAAGGATTCCTGAGAACTCTAAAGTAAAGGAATACACTGCGATATGCATGGAGCAGTGGGGGGGGTAAAGGAGTCTGGAGAAAGATTTCGAAATGGAGGCAAGGATGCTTAAAACAGGCGTACAGACAGATAACGTTGTATACGATACATGTCCGGAGGCGGGCTTTTCCATGCTTTCGGCAGCAGGCTTTTCCTGCGCAGATTTCAGTTTAAACAGTTATCTGAAAAATTCGGAAATTTATCGTTCAGAGTTGAATGGCTTTTTTGACAAATCAATATCAGAGCTGGAGCATTTTTTTACACCGCATAAAAATGCCGCTAAAAAAGCTGGGATAAAAATTCACCAAATGCATATGCCTTATCCTATCTTTGTGCCAGAGGCGTCTCGGGAAATAAATGTTTATCTGCGAGAGCAGGTCGCTCCTAAAAGCATGGAGCTATGTCGGTTTTTTGAGTGTAGTTATATTGTCGCGCATGGGATTAAATTAGTAAAATATTTGGGTTCGGATGAAGAGGAATGGAAGCGGACGGAAATGTTTCTTGATTCGATCGCGCCGTTTGCAAAGGAAAATGGCATTACGATCTGCATAGAAAATCTTTATGACAGTATCGCAGGACATCTAATAGAAGGTCCGTGCTGTAATGCCGTAAAAGCGGCAGAGCGCATTGACCGGATGAATGATAAATATCAGGCGGAGGTTTTGGGGTTTTGCTTTGATACAGGACATGCGAATCTTGTTGGACTTGATATGGAACAATTTATTGTAACGCTTGGCGATCGCCTTAAGGTATTGCATATTCATGACAATGACGGTGTCTCTGATTTGCACCAGATTCCATATACCTTTACAAAAACGCGAGAGAATAGACCGTCGACAGATTGGGACGGAATTCTGCGCGGTTTGCGAAAGATACATTTTGATAAAACATTGAGTTTTGAAACGGCGCCTGTTTTAGGTGCGTTTCCACAAGAAATGAAGCAGGATGCGCTTGCTTTTATTGAAAAAATTGGGGCATATTTTGCGAAAGAGATCGAAAAAGAATTATGATAGGCTCTTGCCGGGGTTTAAACCCCGGCATTTTTATATCCATGCGCTTCTGCCCAGACGGCGATTTGTTCCAGTTCAGAAAGTTTTTCATTTGCCTGTGTTAATTTTGCCTGCGTATCGGATAATTCACCCTGCATTTTTGTAATCGTGCGTTCGTTCTCCGCGATCGTATGCTCATTCTCTGCGATCATGCGTTCATTTTCCGCAATCACACGTTTACTCTCCGCAATCACACGTTTATTCTCCGCGATCGTATGCTTATTCTCCGCAATCGTGCGTTCATTCTCCGCGATCACACGTTTATTCTCCGCAATCGCCCGGTCATAATTTTTCAAATCCTGATAATATTCTTCCCGGTCGCGGCAGCGTTTGCGAATCTGTTCGTCTGTACTTAATTCGAACATAGTTTTTGCGGCTTCAGCAATAGATTCATTTTCGGATGCTAACATCTTGATCTCCTCCCATGTATTTGCTTTAAAAAGCTTTGCCCAACTATCAGTGTGAAAGTCCTTGTCCTCTTTTACTGCGAGACTGATATGTGTTAAGTCTAACACACGAAGTGTGAAATGGCTACTGTAGACCTGTAGTGTTTTTGGATTCATAAGCTGAAATGTAGAGTAAAATTCGGGATGCGACGGAAAGAGGGGATAATCGAGAATACCGATATGGATGACCGGATAGATGACGCCGTAATCCTGACCGTGAGCAAGTTGGTCGAAAGAACGGCACAGATAAGAAAGAGAGCGGTCTTTCCAGTTGAGCTGGTTGGCGAGCTGCATTTCGAGGTTGATAAAAGTATTGTTGTTCAGATTGACATTGACGTCAAGCCGGAACTCTTTGCCGCCGATAGACTCGCCGAGAATAACAGGATTTGTGATTTTGACAGATACGATCTCCTGCTGCGTTAAATGCAGAAGCGAGCATATCAGTCCTCGTAGAGCTTTGTTGTTTTGCTGGAGAACGGCGCGAAACATGTAGTCGTTAGACATTTTGTAAGGAACCGGGCCGCATGTATCCCAAAAAGGCAACGCAGTTTCAGAAACAATTTTTTTACTTGTCATAGAAAGTCCTCCCTGATGTGTGAAATAGTTGATTGGAATTTAGAAAATAGAATTTCAGACAGCCGATACGGCTTCTTTTAGAAAAATAGAACGCAGCGAATGCTGTAGTTTAAGGATAGCATAAAAGGCTCGGCAAGGCAAATAAAAAATTTCAGGAAATTTTAAAAAATTTTTCAAAATCCTCTAAAGTAATCCAAATATGCTCCGATATATAGAATGTAAAACAAAAGCGCAACAGTCTGATACATATTGTTGCATGATGCGACGGCATCCGGCGTTTTCTAGAGACCCGGGAGCCGCAGCAGCAATCCGCAGGAAAAAGGATTTTCCTATGAACACATAAGGCGAAAGCCGCAAAACAAGGAGGTAAATTTTATGAGTATGGTAGTACAACACAATCTTACGGCAATGAATTCCAACAGAATGTTAGGCATGACGACAAGCGCACAGGCTAAGTCGACCGAGAAATTATCTTCCGGTTACAAGATCAATCGCGCGGCGGACGACGCGGCAGGTCTTTCCATCTCCGAGAAGATGAGAAAGCAGATCAGAGGTCTGACACAGGCATCTACAAATGCACAGGACGGTATCTCCGCAGTGCAGACGGCGGAAGGCGCGCTGACAGAAGTGCATGACATGCTGCAGAGAATGAACGAGCTGGCAGTAAAAGCTGCAAATGGCACAAACTCTGAAACTGACCGCCAGTCCATTCAGGATGAAATCGATCAGCTCGTAACGGAAATTGATCGTGTGTCCGAAACGACCAAATTCAATGAAACCTATCTGCTGAAAGGTGACAACACCGTTGATCCCAAAGCAGATTATGAGTATATTGCCAAACAATATACTGCAGAAAAGACCCTGTATGATAGTAACGGTACAGAGGTTGCAAAAGGTACCATATTAAACAATGATGCCGCATATTATGAAAAAAGAACCGCTACAGGTGCAACGGATCAAGAGCTAGACAACACAGATGCGGCTGACGCAGCACTTTTAACTGCCACACAGATAAGCTTTGAGGAGGCTGTATACAGCCGCGATGAAAACGGTAATGTTACCTATATTGCGAAAGATACAGCCATCGATGTAGGAACAAAGGTTTATGGCTCTGCTATCGATGCTGCTAATGATGAAAACGGTTACGAAATTTCTGCAGATGATATTACAGTTGGTATTATGCAAGGCACTGCTGCGGCGCTTACAAATTTTGCTGCAGGAGGTGCGGCAAGCGTCGAATCAGCAAAAGCAAACATTAATCTTTATACCGTAGCTAACGGGGAAGAAACCGTTCTTAATGCAGGAAAAAGCTTCGCTATTGCTGATGCCGGCAATTATTATAAAGCTATAACGTATACTCCAGATGCAACTACGAAAGTTACTTATGGCGATTTTGGCAAATATGCTAATGATCAGCAGTTAATGGATGCGGACGGAAATGAAATTGCTGCCAATGGTTTGTACAGCTACTTTGATGATGACAAAAATTACAAAGGCGGCTTATACAAGCTCAATGAAGACAGCGGAGAACTTGAAGAAGCCTCTGCTGCAGACGTCGCATTATTTGTCGGAGAAACGACAAAGGAAACTGGCGTCCTGAGACTGGATCTCCACGTAGGCGCTGATGCAACGGAAAACAATCAGATTGCTTTAGAAATTGACGCTATGAGCGCAAGCAGTCTCGGCATCAAAAATATTTCTGTGGCAGGCAAAGATGATACAAATGCATTGAATGCCATCGAAACAATCAAATCAGCCATTCAACAAGTATCCGAACAGCGTTCCGAACTCGGTGCGGTTCAGAACAGACTCGAGCACACGATCAACAACCTCGATAACGTTGTTGAGAATACGACGAGCGCTGAAAGCCAGATCCGTGATACCGATATGGCAACACAAATGGTTGAATACTCCAAGAACCAGATTCTTGCTCAGGCAGGTCAGTCCATGCTGGCGCAGGCAAATCAGGCGAACCAGGGCGTATTATCCTTACTGCAGTAATGAATTAGAGGATTCGCAGTATAAGAAACGCATATGCAATCGTTTGGTCGATTGCTCAGGAGGGGCGGTGTCAAAACCGCTCCTTCTTTAAAATTACCGTTCCAACAAATTCAGCCTTGTTTTTGATTCTTCGATCTGTCCAAAATTCTCAAGCGCCAGATCGTAAGTCTCTTCAATTTTTTTATAATTTTCCTTGATTGCTCTTCTCAAGTCAAGCTGTCCATATTTTAATGCAGACATATCGCTTTCCAAATGCTCTACCCTAAATTCCAGACTCTCAAAACGCTTGTCGATATCGTTAAAACGCTTGTCATGCGCGTCCAGACGCTGTGTAACCTCATCAAATTTTTTATCGATCGTATCAAACCTCGGCGCTAATACTCCTTCGATCGCCAACAAATCTTCTCTTGTCAACATTTCTGCATCCTCCTTTTTGCTGTGATATTGATACCGGAAAGAAAATGCTGAAATGCAATGCTTTCTCAGAATCAATATGCCGTTTACATTGTGATTTTGAGTTGCTGCCCAGAACGGACATTCCTTTTATAGAACATAACAGAACTTTTGATTAGAATTTTATTCTAACAGACAAGACCTTCATATGCAATAGGTTTTTCAAGATTCTTTGATTTTATGAAATCACAGTTTGACTTTCTCCTTACTCTTTGAGGGAGCAGCATTTCATAACTGACCAGTTATTTCACGATACTCCCTCTTCTCATTCATCATATCATATATTTGCTTTTTATGAAAATTTAATATATCCGCTTCTTTATGAAAATCTCATAGAAATCTGCTTTTCCAAACTCGGTATATCCGGGTCGTCAGGAACAAAGCTCTTTAACTGCTGCAAGATCTGATAGCTTTCCGCAGTCATGCCTTGTCTTAGAAGCGCGCTGATCTTTTCTTTAATCTGCTCCGCCAACGCCCGCATTTCCGGCGATACCGACGCAGCCGCCAGCTTTGCCTTTTCCTCCGCTGCATACAGCGTCGTATAAGCTTTGAATGCAGGGTCAAAGTCCGGGAATACGCCGACAGCAGCTTTCAGGCTCTCCCCAATACGCTGTCTGTCACCGGATTCATATGCTTCCAACAGTTCCGCTATTTTTACCGCCGCCCGGCACGGCTTTGTCAGCAACTCCATTTCGCCCTGAAATGCGCTGTCCTTGTAAAACTGCCCGTAAAATGCAAGACAACGGTCAGAGAACGTACGCAGACAGCTTTGGAGCGCTGTAAGATCGTCTTTGTTGTTACCATATATTACATCCGCCTCCGCGGCCTTCATAAAGAAATAATCATAGCGGACAGTCGATTCGTGCGCCGCAGCCCCTTCCCCCGGCATGCTGTTTCTCACAATTTGCGTTCTGTCCAATATTTTCTCATATGTGCTGTTTGCAAAGAATGCATCCACACCCATGCGCCACTGATCAAACGGAATCTTTGCGAACTGAGCGCCCAGATCAACATGATATTTCTGCGCGATCTCAAACACCTTATCATCCAACTGAAAAATATCCGCTACATAATGAAACATTTTTTCATAACATTCATCTGCATTTTCAATGTTCCCGATATGATCTCCATATAAGATCTTGAGATACCAGACATAATGGTTCGGTACTGTTATTTGGGAGAAAATACGGGCAAGGTTATAAAAATGTTCTTGATTTTCCGGCGTCGGTTTTTCTTTTGCCGCTCCTTCTATTTCCAGCAATTTATCCCACAGATCCCCAAGTCCCGGACGGTTCGCCATCGTTTCCGCCATGCGCACAAATTCTTCTTCATAAGGAAACCGCGACATGGCGTCCACTACCTCCCCGACAAAGCCGTTGTAAAGCATAAGTGTGCCGTTCCAGCCGAATTCCCAGAAATACTTTTTCAGTGCTTCCGTTTTCCCCAGATGCAGGCCGCTCAGGATATAAAAGCACAGCGCGCTGTACCTGCCCGCCGGCTCAAACGCAGTCTGTGCAAAAAAAGCCTCCTGCCTCTGACGCTCCTTCTCGTCTTTGATCAGGCGGTCGTAATATTCCATATACTTTTCACAGTACCGCTCCGATTCCCTGTATTTTCCCTGCCGGTAGCAGGCGTCCGCTCCGAGGTTATAAAGACGCGTCTGGCACACCTGATTATTGCGCTTATCCAGAAGCGCCGCCTCCACATCCTTTTCCGCCTGCTCGTAATACGCCGAAAGCAGCTCCGCCTCTACCAGACCGCAGTAAAACGACCCCCGTTCCCTGTTTGTCTCCTCGTCGTTAAAGTTTTTAAAATGCTCTAGCCCCTTCCGGCACAGCTCCTGCATTTGATGGTATTCTTCACCGGCGCGGTATTCGTTTGCAAGGTGCGTCCACCAACGGATCGTGTCCGTTTCCTGCCGGATCATTTTCTGGAGCAGCAGGACGTTCCGTCTGATATGCTTGCGCTCCTCCTCCTTGCTGCCGTAAATGTACCCGAAATGCTCCACCATAGAATGCAGCAGCTTATACGGCTCCGAAAGAGGGGAAAAATATTCATGGATGCAGCTCACAAAGCGCACATTTTTTTCCAGACGCACCAGACGGGAAACCCACGTATCTGTAAAAACCTGTTTATTGTAATTCAAATAATTTCTCTGAATATAGCAGGCGAAATAATATTTCTTATATTCTCCCGACAGGAAAAAGTCTTCAATCTCTTTTGTATCAATAAACCATTCGTCGTCGTCCAGATACATGAACCACTCTCCACGCGCCTTCTCCAAACCTGCGTTTCTGGCTTTGGAAAAATCGTCGCACCATGTAAAAGAAACAAACTGATCGGTATAACCGCGCATCAGTTCTTTTATTTCTTCATTACAGCCTGTGTCCACGATAATCAGTTCGCTATCCACCTTTTGCATCAGCGGTACAATCGAATCCAAACATTTTTTTATTGTCTTTGTTCTGCCGCAAGATAATAAAGAAATTGTCAATAAAGGTCTTTTCTCTTTCATGCTTTCCCTCCCTCATGCATTCCCTAATAAGTATATGGCATATCCTTTTTTGCAAATATAATTAAGATTCGCCCGTGTTGGACGAATAAAAGAAAGAGCGGTTTTGACGCCGCTCTTTCCTGAGTAAACCGATCACGCGGTTGCTCTTATGAATCTTACTGCATGTATTCTCTGTCAGATTACTGGAGTAAGGATAATACACCCTGATTGGACTGGTTAGCCTGTGCCAGCATGGACTGTCCTGCCTGTGCAAGAATCTGGTTCTTGGAGTAAGTAACCATTTCAGAAGCCATGTCTGTATCACGAATCTGGCTTTCAGCGCTTGTTGTATTTTCAACAACATTATCCAGGTTGTTGATTGTATGCTCAAGTCTGTTCTGAACAGCACCGAGGTCGGAACGCTGAGAAGAAACTTTGGAAATTGCTTCCTTAATTGTCTCGATTGCGGAAAGCGCATTGCTGTCGTCGCTTCCGTCTACGCGTAAACCTACCACACCAAGAGCCTTAGCGCTCATCGACTGTAAGTTCAGTGTAATCTGGTTATTGCTTGTAGCGTCAGCACCTACATGGAGTTTCAGCTGCAGCTTACCAACTACGTCCTGATTTGCGCCGATCCTGCTTGCCATCTGTGTAACGGAAATCTTGTTGCCGACTGCATCGTATACGGTGGAAGCGCTTGTAATCGCCGCACTCGTAACCGTAGCCGTGGCATTAGGTCCCGTTCCGTTTACCTTCACCTCTGATGTGAAATAATTGTCCAGCGCGTTCGCGGAAATCTGGTTGCCGTCCGCATCATAGAACGCATATTTCTCACCTGCTGTATAAGCAGCAGTAACATTTGTAGCTGTTACGTTTGCTGTGTAAGTGCCATCCGCTCTATAAGTACCGCCTTTAACCGCATTATCCTTATTAGCAGCCGTTGTTGCGCTAAGACCGCTTGCCGTAACAGTCGCGATCGTCGTTCCTGTATTATCCTTGATGTAGAAGATCGTACCGCTGCCGCCCTTCGGAGCCTTGGAAGTAGATGTGACCGTATACTTATCAGCTACCGCGCCGCTCAGAGAGATGTCGTACTTAATCTCCTGATCTTTCGCCGCTCCCGAATCAGTCTGATCCGTCGATAATGTAGCCGTAATATTAAGACCCTGATTCTTCAGCGCATTTGCGATCTCATTCTGTGCAGAGCCGGATACGCCCTTTGCAAAGGAAACGCTTGCCGTCAGCCCCGTCGCCTGATCTACGCTCAAGGAACCTTTCGTCAACTTGCCCGTGCTGTCATAGCTAGAAACGCTCGCCGCAGTCGCCGCCGCAGTCTTAATGGAAGCATAGCTGTAGGAATATCCCTTAACCGCCGTCTTATCGCCCTTCAGCAGATATGTCTCGTTGAACTTGGTTGTCTCTGCAACACGGTCGATTTCTGTTACAAGCTGATCGATTTCTGCCTGAATCGCATCGCGGTCAGACTGGGACTCCGTGCCGTTTGCTGCCTTAACTGCCAGTTCGTTCATTCTCTGAAGCATGTCATGAACTTCTGTCAGCGCGCCTTCTGCTGTCTGCACTGCGGAGATGCCATCCTGTGCGTTAGCGGACGCCTGTGTCAAACCTCTGATCTGCTTTCTCATCTTTTCGGAAATAGCCAGACCTGCCGCATCATCTGCTGCGCGGTTGATCTTATAACCGGAA
>JAGARW010000070.1 GCA_017621975.1 Lachnospiraceae bacterium
CTGCCTTCCTGCGCCGCCGCCCGTCTCGCCTTCCGCCATTCTTCACATGTCACCGTATAATGCGGACTTCCGGTCGCGCTCACGATAACGTCGCAAAAGCCGATCTGTTCATACCGGTCTTCATACGGCGTCATCGCAGCGCCGTCTATACGTATCACTTGTCCGTCCTGACCGTGCCGCCTGCTTGTTCCGATGATGTCAACGCCCGGAATACCGCATATATTTTTCATGACCGTCCCTCCCATCGCCCCGGTAATGCCGATAATCATAACGCGCGCCGAAGGCAGCGCATTTTCTTTGATAAAATGTTGGATTCTTCCTGCTGCCAGCGTTGCCACCGAAACGGATGTTTTCGAAAGGCTCGTGTCCGTCTTGATCTTTTTGGCGCACGTGATCGCGCTTTTAAAGATCGTGTTCAGCGCAAAATCGGTGCATTTTTCCTCCATCGCCTGATAATAGGCGTTCTTCACCTGTCCGAGTATTTCATCCTCTCCCATGACCATAGAATCCACGCCGCTTGCTACCCGGTGCAGATGCCGCAGAGCGCTCTCGCCATAATAGCAGTTACCGTACTTCCGGCAAAGCTCCATCGGAATCTTCTTTGCCGCGCAGACCGCTTCTTCCATCTGCTCCCATCTGCGCTGCACCGCCTCCCCTATCGCTGCGCCTTCCGATTCCTGTTCCTGCGGAAACTGCGTATATAGCTCCATGCGATTGCAGGTCGATAAGATAACGCTGTGCGCAAGCGCACTGTCCATACGGCAGACGCGCAAAAACGCAAGCTGCTCCTCCGGCGTAAAAGCGAAACGGCTCCGCACTTCCAGAGGCGCTTTTTTATAATTGATACTGATCGTGTACATAGCTTCCCTATTCTTTCGTATGATCCGATACAAGGATCGTTGTAAAATAAGAATTTCTTTCCGTATCTTCATCAAGGCTCCAGCAAAGCTCCTGCGTTTCCATTCCGCAGTCTTTTACCATCGACGCCTGCCGGTACAAGCCCATATCCTTTAAAAGTCTCTTTGTTTCCGGCAGATTCTTTCCGCTTTTCATGAGCACCTTGCTGCCCGGAAGACGCAGGCTCTCCTCTGTTCCGTCATAGCCTGCCGGAATGATGTGGAGCGGCTTTGACATTTCCGTCAGGCTCCTGCCAAGCGCGGCTGCCGATGCGCAAAAGCTGTTGACCCCGGGTAAAAGCGTCACTTCATAGCCCGACCTTTTCAGAGGTCCCGCCAGATACGAGACGGTTGCATAAACGCTGACGTCTCCAAGTACGATCATGCCGACGTTCTTTCCTGCGGCTAAATATCCGCCGAGTTCTTCCGACATTTTCCGGTAAACCGCTTCCCGCTTCTGTGCATCTCTCGTCATCAGAAAGTCAAGATATACCGTTTCCTTTTTCGAAAGGCGCAGGTAATCGCGGGCCGTCTCTCCAAACATTTCCCCGATCTGCACATTTGCCTTCTGTACGATTGAAAGCGCGATCGTATGCTGCTCCCCCGTTCTCGGAACAGCCAGCACGTCGCATTCCCTGATACATTTTGCCGCATCGAGCGTCAGATTGCCGCCGGCTCCCGGTCCTACGCTGACGCCGTAAAAAATACCGCTTAAACATTTCCGGCATTTTTGGACATACAGCTCTCTGATCTCCTCATAAAAGCCCATACCGTGCAATACGCATGACACCTCATAGCCGCGCGATCCGCATATGCTTTTCCAGCTTTCCGCTTCCTCTCCCGCCATATCGTTTCGCGCATGTTCGCCCGCGACCAGCATAAACGGAACAAGCCTCAGCCTGCGCACCGACTTTTCCGCCTTTAACTGTTCCAAAATATCCTCAATCGAAGGGATTCCCTCTACCGTCGCCATAAAATAACGGCGTCCGCTTTCCTTTTCCAGTCTTTTTTCTATTTTTTCATAGACGCGGTTCGCTTCATGATACGTGCCATGCCCCATAAAAATGCACGCTTCGTCGTCCGATACTGGATTCTGTTTCTTCATGATTGTGACAACAGTGTCATAATCCTCTTCCTGTACGAGAAGCGGTTCGCCGATCTTTAAAAACGTAAAACGGTCTTTGAAGCCGAGCGCCTCCGCCTTCAGCCTGTCGTATTCTTCGCCCGGTATAAAATGTGTCGGCTGCACCCACACATGCGTGTAGCCGTCCTCTTCAAACTGCCGCAGTGCTTCCGATACGCTCTGTACCAAAATGCCTCTCTCCGACAGCTTTCTGCGTACGATACCGCTCGTAAAAGCGCGGCGCACCGTATATTCCGAAAATATCTGCGTCCACTGCCGCTCGATCGCTTCAATCGATTCCTCTCTCGCCGCATCATGTGTCGTTCCAAAGCTAACCGCGAGAATTCCCTTTTTTTCCGTCACAGGCTCCTCCTTCTTCTCTTCTGTAGTTCGTTTTCTGCACATTCTCTGTTTTGTCCATTCTCTAACTATTTATCATAACGCTTTGCATACATTTCCGCAAGCTGTTTCAGGGAAGCATACCTTCTTTCCGCATTCTCCTGCGCCTGCATAAAAAGCCGCCCTGCTTCTTCCGGCTTTGTCTTTTTAAGCGCCGTATAGCGGATCTCTCCTTCCAAAAATTCCTGATAAGGAAGAGAAGGCTCCCCGCTGTCCAGAGAAAACGGATTTTTCCCTTCCGAAATCAACGCTGGATTATAACGGAACAATGGGAAATATCCGCAGCGCACCGCACGCTCCTCTTCCTGCTGAACGCTTCCCATGCCCGCCCGGATACCGTGATTGATGCACGGCGCATATGCGATCACAATGGAAGGACCGTTATATGCGGCTGCCTCGGTAAACGCCTTCACCGTTTGGTTATAATCCGCCCCCATCGCGATCTGCGCCACATAAATATAACCGTAGCTGATCAGCATACCCGCAAGGTCTTTTTTCACCGTCCTCTTGCCTCCCGCAGCAAAAAGCGCCGTCGAACCGAGCGGCGTCGCCTTGGACGCCTGTCCTCCCGTATTGGAATATACTTCCGTATCGAACACGAGCATATTGATGTTTCTACCGCTTGCCAGCACATGATCCAATCCGCCGAAACCGATGTCATACGCCCATCCATCTCCGCCGAATACCCATTTGGATTTGGCAGGCAGGAAATTCTGTTCCTGCAGGATTTCTTGCAGGATATAGTTTTTCTGCTCGCCGCCGCTTTCCCATTCCATGCCGCCCACCTGTTCCTTCAGTATTCGTATCAATTCCTCGGAAGCGCCTTTATTCGCATAAAAGTCGTCATATGTGGAAAGCCAGCGATCGCATACCGTCCGCAATGTCTCATCTTCCGCCTTTTGCCTGCATGTTTCTATCTTTTGACGCAGCCGCTCCCGAACCGCTTCCTCTGCCAGCAGCATACCATATCCAAATTCCGCCGCATCCTCGAACAAAGAATTTGACCATGCCGGACCGCGTCCTTCCTGATCTGCCGTATAAGGCGTGGACGGATAAGAATTGCCCCAGATCGACGAGCATCCCGTTGCATTGGCAATATACATCCGCTCTCCGAACAACTGTGTCGCAAGCCTTGCATACGACGTTTCTCCGCAGCCCGCGCAGGCTCCGTGAAATTCCAGATACGGCTTTTTATACTGACTTCCTTTCACTGTCGAAATACCGAACTTCCGCACAAGCTCGTCCTTTTCGGGAAGCCCCTTTCCATAATCAAAATACTGCTGCCGCTCTTCATGCTCGTGCACAGGGCACATGACAAGCGCCTTTTTTCCCTGTTTGCCCGGACATACGGCGGCACACGAACCGCAGCCGGTACAGTCCGTCTCGGAGATAACCATAGAAACCTGATAGCCTTCCGCTCCCGTCACCGGAATCATTTCCATTCCTTCCGGCGCGTTCTTCCTTTCCTCTTCATTCATGACTGCCGGGCGGATAACGGCATGCGGGCACACATAAGAACATCTGTTGCATTGAATGCAATTCTCAGGCTTCCAGACAGGAATTTCCGTCGCCACGTTACGGCGTTCATGCGCCGCCGTGCCGGACGGTACCGAACCGTCCGCAAATTCCGCAAAGGCTGAAACAGGCAGCCTATTACCCTCCTGCATCGCAACAGGCTTCTGAATACGTTCCACAAACCGAAGCACCTCTTCACGGTCAGGCAAAAGCTTTGTATCCAGAGGCTCGTCTTTTGTAAACCGCCACTCGGCCGGCACGACTACCTCCCTTACTTCCTCCATACCGCGCTCGATTGCCGCATAGTTCATCAAAACGATTTTTTCCCCTTTTCGTTCATACGCCGCCTTTGCCGCTTCCTTCATCAGTCCGACCGCCTTTTCCTGCGGGATGATACCGGACAGCTTAAAAAACGCCGCCTGCAAAATAGTGTTGATCTTATCGTTTAGTCCGATCTCCTTGCCGATGCGCAGTCCATCGATTACATAAAATCGAATCTTATGCTCCGCCAGATACCGCTTCATCTGCCCCGGCAGGAAACGTTCCAGCGCCTCTCCCTCATACGGACAATTCAGCAAAAACACACCGCCATCCTTCAGTTCTTGTACAATATTGAATTTATGCATATAAACATAATTATGGCAGGCGACAAAATCCGCTCTGTCAATCAGATAGGCTGAACGGATTGGAGACGGTCCGAACCGCAGATGCGACACCGTCAATCCTCTTGACTTTTTAGAATCATAATCAAAATATGCCTGCGCATACAAGTCGGTATGATTGCCTATGATCTTGACGGACGACTTATTGCCGCCTACCGTTCCGTCCCCGCCGAGTCCCCAAAATTTGCAGCATACCTCTCCTTGTCCTTCTATTCTAAACGCTTCCACCGGAAGCGACAGATGTGTCACATCATCCTCAATACCGATCGTGAACCGCTTTTTTGTCCGGTTGGAAAAAACGGCATGAATCTGCGCGGGAGTCGTATCCTTTGAGCTTAGTCCATATCTTCCCGAAAACACCGGAATATCCTGAAAATAGCTTCCCTGCAGTGCGCCGAGCACATCCAGATAAAGCGGCTCGCCAATGCTGCCCGCCTCCTTGGTCCGATCCAGTACCGTAATGAGGTCTACCGTCTTTGGAATTACGGAAAGCAGCCGTTCACGGTCAAAAGGACGGTACAGGCGCACCTTAATCAGTCCCGTCTTTCCGCCCCGCGCGTTTTCTACATCGATCGTTTCCTCTATCGTCTGGCATACGCTTCCCATAGCGATAATGATATGCTCCGCTTCCGGCGCTCCATAATATTGAAACAGTTCGTAAGCCCGGCCTGTCATTTTTCCAATCTTATGAAACAAATTCTCCACAATCTCAGGTATCCTGTCATACCGCGGATTCGCCGCTTCCCGATATTGAAAAAAAACATCCGAATTCTGCGCCGATCCCATCTGTCTTGCATGCATCGGATTCAGCGCCTGCTGCCGGAAACGCACGACCGCCTCCCGGTCCAGGAGCGCTTCGTAATCCTCCCGATTCCACGCCTCTATTTTTTGTATCTCATGCGAAGTACGAAAGCCGTCAAAAAAATGCAGAAACGGCGTTCCCGATAATAACGCCGCCGCATGCGCCGCAGGCGCCAGATCCATAACCTCCTGTACGCCGCTGCTCGCAAGCATTGCGACGCCTGTCTGCCTGCACGCATAAATATCGGAATGATCTCCGAAAATGGACAGCGCATGCGCTGCGACCGTCCTCGCCGCCACATGAAAAACGCCCGGAAGCCCTTCCCCCGCAATTTTATAAAGATTTGGTATCATCAGCAATAGCCCCTGTGAAGCAGTAAACGTTGTCGCAAGCGCTCCCGCAGCCAAAGCTCCGTGCACAGCGCCCGCCGCGCCCGCCTCGGACTGCATTTCCGCCACATGCACCGCCTGTCCAAACAGATTTTTTTCGCCCCGCGCAGCCCATTCGTCCATCCATTCCGCCATAGAAGACGATGGCGTAATCGGATAAATAGCGGTCACGTCGCTGTAAGCATATGCCGCTAACGCCGCCGCCTGATTGCCATCCATTGCCCGCATACTGCGGGAATTTCTCTTTGTTTCTTTCTTATTTGTTTCCATGTACACACTCGCTTTCTGAAATCCGTTTTTTGAAATTAGTGTGCACAGTTTCCAAAAAAACATCCTATGAA
>JAGARW010000071.1 GCA_017621975.1 Lachnospiraceae bacterium
AAGAGGGCAAAGATAATTCTCTTGCCATCGCTAAATATGTGCTTTGGGAGACAGAGTATAATGGTACACAGTATATGAGAGATACAATTAGACAAAATGCGAATGCTTATATGAAAGCTCTATTACGTGGTTGGAATAATAATAAGTATATGTATATACATGAATTGAAAGATTTTGCTTGCTCAGATAGAATGATTGGTGAAATTTCATGTATTCAGAGGATACTTTTGCCGTTTTCTTTTATAATGACATTTATTTTATGCCTTTTAGAATTTTGTATAGGTATTATTATTTGGTGTATGAATAAAAAGGTACCATATGTGAATGTCGGTTTTCCAGTTTTAATTATATCAATAATGGTTTTGTCATTTGGAACATTGACTCATGCAACTCCGCAGAGGATTTGTATTCATATGTTGCCAGCAGTGCTTCTTATGGTATTTTATATGATAGAACAAGGGTTAAACAGGGTTGAGAAAGTAGCTATAAAAGGAGAAAGCAAGTGAGAATCAGTATATTTGGAATGGGATATGTAGGCTGCGTAGGCGCCGCCTGCTGTGCAAAATTGGGGCATCACGTGATCGGCGTGGACGTATCGGAGCACAAGGTCGGGTTGATCAATGAAGGGCGTCCGACGATCATTGAAAAGGATATCGACGCGCTTGTAAAATGCGCGCGGGAAGAAGGAAAGTTAGAGGCGACGACTGATGCGGCTTATGCCGTGCAAGGTTCCGAAATCTCTTTTATTGCGGTCGGCACACCGAGCAGCAAGGAAGGACACTTAAATCTGGATTATATTTATAAGGTGGCGGGGCAGATCGGAGAGGCACTGAAACAAAAAAGCGGCTTTCATATCGTTGCGATCAGGAGCACGGTCCTGCCGGGAACGAATGCCAAGATCGGCGGGATCATTGAAAGAGCGTCCGGCAAGAAGCGGGATACGGACTTCACCGTCGTATCAAATCCTGAATTTCTGCGGGAAGGAACGGCGGTGCATGACTACTTGAATCCGCCGCTGACGCTTGTCGGTTCGGACAACGAGACGGCGATCGCAAAGATGCGCGAATTATACAAAGACATTCCGGGGGAATTTATCGCGACCGATATTAAAGTAGCGGAAATGATGAAATATATCAACAACACATACCATGCCCTGAAGATCGTATTCGGCAACGAGGTCGGCAATATCTGCAAGGCGCTTGACGTGGACAGTCATAAGGTGATGGAGATCTTCTGCAAGGATAAGCAGCTCAATATTTCTCCGTACTATTTTAAGCCGGGCTTCGCTTACGGCGGTTCCTGCCTGCCGAAGGATTCCAAGGCGCTGCGCACTCTGGCGAGAGATTATTATATCGATGTGCCGGTCATCAATGCGATCGAGGAAAGTAACGAAATCCAGAAGAAAAACGCGGTCAGCATTATCATGGAAAAGGGAAAGCGCAAAATAGGCATTCTTGGCTTGAGTTTCAAGGCGGGAACGGACGATCTGCGGTGCAGCCCGATCGTAGACGTCGTCGAGTCGCTGCTTGGCAAAGGCTTTGAACTGCGCATTTATGATAAAAACGTAAAGCTTTCCGAGATCACCGGAACAAATAAAGATTTTATTATGGCGAAGATTCCGCATTTGCAGCATTTTGTGTACGACGATCTGGACAAGGTCGTATCGGAATCGGATGTGCTCGTTGTAACAAATAAAGAGGCGGAATTCGAAGACCTGCTTTCGAAATATCCGGGAAAGATCATTGTCGATCTTGTGCGCGCATGGAAGGAAGTGGACTATGCGGGTCATTACGAGGGTATTTCGTGGGGCAATATCAATACGAACGCGGCGCAGGATTCGGCGATCGAAAAAGATATGGCTGGTACGGAGTTTTGACGGCGCCGGACTGAAAAAGGGTTTCGGTACAGGCGACCGGTATAATAAGCGAACGGAGCGGATGGGAATATGAACGTCG
>JAGARW010000006.1 GCA_017621975.1 Lachnospiraceae bacterium
ACTGTTCGAACAGGACACCAATGTGGCAAGTTAAAAATGGTGCGCTGCGAAAAATTGGTGCGGAATTGGTGCGGAGTGTGTCCCCAAAACCCGAAAAACCATTGAAAATAAAGGAGATTTAGAATATATGAAATTAGGTATCGTAGGTCTGCCGAACGTAGGCAAGAGCACTCTTTTTAATTCACTGACAAAGGCGGGAGCGGAATCGGCAAATTATCCGTTCTGTACGATCGATCCGAATATCGGCATTGTAACGGTGCCGGATGAACGTCTTCGGCTGCTCGGCGATCTGTATCATTCCAAAAAGGTGACGCCCGCGGTGATCGAGTTCGTCGATATTGCGGGACTCGTTAAGGGAGCGTCTAAGGGCGAAGGACTCGGCAACCAGTTCCTCAGCAATATCCGCGAAGTGGACGCGATCGTTCACGTTGTCAGATGCTTTGAGGATACGAATGTCATTCATGTAGACGGCAGCGTCGATCCTCTGCGCGATATTGAAACAATCAATCTGGAGCTGATCTTTTCCGATCTCGAAATATTGGAAAGAAGAATCGCTAAGGTCGCAAAGGGAGCCAGAATGGATAAGACGCTTGCAAAAGAGTTGAAGCTCCTGGAGCGTTTGAAAGCGCATCTTGAAAACGGCGAACTGGCGCTGACCTTTGAAGTCGGAGACGACGAGGATGAGAATCTCTGGTTTAAGGGGTATAATCTGCTGACGGCAAAGCCGGTTATTTTTGCGGCGAACGTCGGAGAGGACGACCTTGCGGACGACGGGGCCGGAAATACGGGCGTAGCGGCGGTACGCGATTTTGCGGCGAAGACGGGCAGCGAGGTGTTTGTGATCTGCGCGCAGATCGAGCAGGAGATCGCGGAGCTTGACGAAGAGGAAAAGGCGATGTTTCTGGAGGATCTCGGATTAAAGGAATCGGGTTTGGAAAAGCTGATCCGCGCAAGCTATCGTATCCTTGGACTGCAGAGCTTTTTGACGGCGGGAGAGGACGAAACGAGAGCATGGACGATCAAGATCGGTACGAAAGCGCCGCAGGCGGCTGGAAAGATACACACGGATTTTGAGCGCGGTTTTATCAAGGCGGAAGTCGTTCATTACAAAGACCTTCTGGAGCAGGGTTCTCTTGCGGCGGCAAGAGAAAAAGGACTTGTCGGCATGGAAGGAAAGGATTATGTCGTAAAGGACGGAGATGTGATCCTGTTCCGCTTTAACGTATAAATTTTTTGGAAAGGAAACGATAGGATGCAGGAAATGATGAATGCGGCGGATATTGCGTTTCCGCATTTGAATCTTTATTTGCATAATGTGCCGAAAACATTTTCCGTATTTGGCTTTCAGGTTGCGTTTTATGGACTTATCATTGGAATCGCCGTACTTGCGGGAGTGCTGACGGCGGTGCATGAAGCGAAGGTGAGCGGGCAGGACCCTGATATTTATTGGGATTTTGCGATTTATGCCATTTTCTTTTCCATTGTCGGCGCGCGGATCTATTTTGTCGCCTTTTCGTGGGATCAGTATAAGGACGATCTGCTCAGTATTTTTAATCTGCGCGGCGGCGGAATTGCGATCTACGGCGCGGTGATCGGCGCGTTTACGACGGCGGCGGTCTATTGCTATAAGAAAAAGATTTTTTTTCCGCAGCTCTGCGATACGGGCGTTATGGGTCTGATTCTGGGACAGGCGATCGGCAGATGGGGCAATTTTATGAACCGTGAGGCGTTTGGGCAGTACAGCGACGGTCTGTTTGCGATGCGCCTGCCGATCGAAGCGGTGCGCCCGTGGGAGATTACGGCTTCGATTTCGGAGCATATCGCGGAAGGAACGAATTATATTCAGGTGCATCCGACCTTTCTGTATGAAAGCATGTGGAATCTGTTTATTTTTACGCTGCTTCTTTTATACCGCAGGCACAAAAAGTATCAGGGAGAAATTGCGGTGCTGTACCTGGGCGGTTATGGACTGGGCAGGTGCTTTATTGAAGGACTGCGGACCGATCAGCTTCTGCTTCCGCATACGAGCATTGCCGTGTCACAGATGCTGGCGGGCGTGCTTGTCGTGGCGGCTGTCATTACCGAGGCGGTCGTATACCGCAGATTACATCAAAGAAAGGCGGCGTCAGAAACAAAAGAGCCGTAAGAGATTTTACAGGATTAAGAAGAGCAGAAAAGAACCCGTACCAAGGGGTGTTGGTACGGGTTCTTTTGTTCTTTCATAGGAAATTACTCCATTTTGTTTTGTACGAAAGCTGTGTTCCTATGAAATAACAAAAGCCCTCCGGGCAGGATCGCACTGCGGCGGAATTGTGTTCTGCGAACGCAAAGAACATGTCGCTGATGCGACCCGCCGCAGGCGGAGAATCCTGCGTGGCAGGATTCTTTTTTAGTTAGATAGACTCATGGAATGTTCTGGAAATAACATCCGCCTGCTGTTCCGGCGTCAGTTTGATAAAGTTTACGGCATAACCGGATACGCGGATCGTAAGCTGAGGATAATTCTCAGGATGTTTCTGAGCGTCCAGAAGCATATCTCTGTTTAATACGTTGACATTTAAATGATGTCCGCCCTTTGTTGCGTAACCGTCCAATAAAGATACAAGGTTTTCTACCTGTGCTGCGTTTGATGCTGCCATAATCATCTCTCCTTTATAATTTGATAATAATAATTGTTATTATTTACAAGTTAATAATAGCATTTGTAAGGGGAAGTGTCTAGTAGGAATGAGAAATTCATTGTACTTTTTTGTATACAAGGAAATCTGTCATAACTTCCGATTCCTCTCATATATTGAGATAAAGAGGTGAGGGAAATGGTACAAGCGGAAGAGATCATAGGGCTTTTCCCGGACTTCCTTAGGGGAATATGGAAGCGTGTCGCAGAAGAGGCGAAGTATCTTCAGGAGATCAGGCTGAGAGCAGACAAGCCCGTGATTGTCCGGTTCCGGCAGAAGGAATGGTTTTTAGCGTCAGACGGTACGCTGACAGGCGACGCATACAGGGCGTTTTGCATCGGCAGAAAGGAACTGGATGCGGTATTGAATCATATTTGCCGGTATTCGGTATATGCGTATGAAGACGAATTGCGGCAGGGGTTTTTGACAGTGCCGGGCGGACACCGCGTCGGCGTCGCAGGGCAGGTCATCGCGGGAAAGGAAGGCAGCGTCCTTCGGCTGAAACAGATCGCTTATCTGAATATCCGCATCGCCCATGAGATCATCGGGGCGGCGGACGCCGTTCTGCCGTTTCTCTACCGGGACGGACAATTTCTAAGCGTTATGATTATTTCACCGCCGGGCTGCGGTAAAACGACAATGCTGCGCGATATGATCCGGCAGGTTTCAAACGGAAATCCGTATGGAAAGGGTATGTGTGTCGGCGTTGTGGACGAACGGTCGGAAATCGCAGGCAGTTATATGGGAATGGCGCAGAATGACGTTGGAATTCGGACGGATGTACTGGACGGCTGTCCGAAGGCGGCTGGCATGATGATGCTGATCCGTTCTATGACTCCCAGGGTGGTGGCGGCGGACGAGATCGGCAGCGTAGAAGATGTACAGGCTCTTGCCCAGGCGCTGCGCTGCGGCAGCGATCTGATCGTGACAATACACGGGAACAGCGTAGAAGAGGTACGCCGGAAAAAGAACATTGCGCCGCTTTTGGAACAAAAAGAATTCAAACGTTTTATCGTATTGGCGAGAAGAAAAGGACAGTGTATCGTAGACGGGATTTTTGATGAGGAGTACCGATTATGCTGCGGCTGATCGGCGCGCTGCTTCTGCTTGCAGGAACGGGAGGCTACAGCTTTTGCTGCTGCATGGAGATGCGCAGGCGTCTTAATTGCCTGCATGAAATGAAACGGATGTACGAACTGCTTGTCAGCCAGATCGATTATTGCATGGCGGCGTTTCCTGAGGCATGCAGGATGACGTCTGGGGACGTGCAGGAACCCTTTGGAACGATGCTGACAGCGATTTATGAAGAGGCGGAGAGCGGCAGCGGGAAACCGTTTCCGCAGATATGGGAAGAACAGACAAAACGCCTGTCTCCCCAATCGGCGTTAAAAAGATCGGATCAGAGACTGTTGACGGAGTTTTCCAGGAGTCTTGGATATGCGGACGGAGAATTGCAGAAACAGGCGTTTGCCAAAGTAATTTCGGAGCTGACTGCGGAAATTCAAAATGCGAAGGCGCATATGGCAGAGCGGGAAAAGCTGATTATGAGTTTCGGCGTTATGGGCGGACTGCTTGTCGTTATTATATTGCTATAAAGAAAATACGGGAATTAGGAGGAAATAATGGGCGTAAGTCTGATTTTCAAAATTGCGGCGGTCGGTATTCTCGTCACGATACTGGGACAGGTATTAAAGCACAGCGGAAGGGAAGAGCATGCTTTTCTTGTCAGTCTGGCGGGTCTGCTGCTCGTACTGACATGGATCGTTCCCTATATTTATGATCTGTTTGAAACGGTTCGAAACCTATTTGAATTATAGAGGCGCATATGGAAATGATAAAAATCGGTCTTCTCGGCGTTGTCGGCGTACTACTTGCCGTATATTTCAGAAGTGTCAAAGCAGAATATGGGATCTACATAGGGGCGGCGGCGGGGCTTTTGATTTTTGGATATACGGTTCAAAATCTGAGCTTTTTTATGAATGAAATACAAGTGTTCCAATCCCTCTTACGTCAGGATAACGGATTTTTTAGAATTCTGTTCAAAGTAGTCGGAATTACCTATGTATGCGAATTTTGCGCAGGCGTCTGCAAGGATGCGGGCTATGGGGCGGTAGGCGGTCAGATCGAAATTTTCGGCAAGGTCATGGTGCTTTTGACCGGGCTGCCGATTCTGCTTTCCGTCGTAGAGACGATCGGAGGCTTCAAGGGGTAGCGTATGGATCTGACAGCGGAAATCAATGAATTAAACGAACAGATTGCAGGTTTGTTTCCGGGCTATCAGTTCGATCTTGGAGAATTGCTTGGCTTGCTTGTACAAGGAAAAATAGCTGATGTTATGAAAATACTTTTTCAGAATATGGCGCAGATGCTTCAAGGAGAACTGAAAAGCATAGCGGGCATTTTTATCACACTGATATGTATTGGTCTGATCGCGGCGCTTTTAATGAATCTGACGGATCTGTTTGAGAATAAGCAGATTGCAGATATTGGTTTTTATTTCGTGTATTTGTTCCTGATTTTGATTCTTCTGAGGGTGTTTGAGACAGTTTCGAACACGGCGACGGGAATGCTGTTGGACATGCTGCTTTTTATGAAGCTTTTTATGCCGGTCTACTTTATGGCGATCGGGGCGGCGACGGGCGTAACGACGGCGCTTTTATATTATCAGCTCATTCTGCTTCTGATTTATGGGGTAGAGGCTGTGCTTGCATCGTTTCTGATGCCTGTCATAGAAGTATACATATTTCTTAGCTTTATGAACGGACTTTGGAGCGACGAAAAGCTGCACATGCTGATCGAGCTGATCCATCGCGTGATCGGCTATTTCCTGAAGCTGTCATTTGCAGTGATTACGGGGATCGGGCTGCTGCAAACGATGATAACGCCTGTTATAGATTCAGTCAAGCTGTCGGCGGTACGCCGGGGAATCGCTCTTATACCGGGAGTAGGGAATATCAGCGACAGTGTGGCGGAGCTGGTGATCGGATCTGCCGTACTGATTAAAAACAGCGTCGGAGCGCTTGCAGTTTTGCTGCTTTTGCTGCTCTGCGCCATTCCGGCGGCTAAAATATGGGTATTTGCGATGCTGCTCAAGGCTGCCGCGGCAATTACGGGAATTGTCAGCGACCGAAGACTGACGGGATGTATGGACAGAGTCGGGGAAGGGAGTCTGCTTGTGCTGCGTACGCTCCTTACGGCAATGGGGCTTTTCCTGATTATGATCGCGATTGCGGCGATGACGATGGGGCGTGTCGTCTAGCCGTCTGCGGCAGACCAGGCTATGTTTTAGGAACGGCTTGAAACGGAGGAGACGATGGAAGAATATTTATTAACGATCATGAAACGGGCAAGTATTTTTATGGTACTTTCGCAGGCGGTCATTCATTTCAGACCGAATCCTTCCTATGAAAAATATTTCCGGTTTCTTGTGGGAATCATGACAGTTGTTATTTTAGCTGTTCCGCTGATGGAGCTTACGCACAGCAAAATCAGCGGACAGTATGAAGAAAGTCTGAAGGCGTATGAGCGAAAGGTCGAGGAGGCGTTGTCCCGGCAGCCTGAGAATGCGGTCGTTTCGCAGAAACTCTATTTATCACAGATAGAAGAAGAAATTAAAATTAAATTAAATAATTTCACAGAACAAGAAGGATATTATGTGAAAGAGGTAAACGCAGAATGGGATCATGAGGAAGACACGCTTTCCGTATTGCAGATCACTCTTGCAAAAAAAGGACGCGCCGATATCTCGGAAGAAATTGAGATAGGACAGATCAGGATTACGCAGCCCAGAACAGAAGAAGATTCGCCCGAAGCAGAAAAACTGCGCGGCGGCATTGCGCAGACGCTTGCAATCGAGAAAGAAAAGGTGGAGGTGAGGATCGTTGAATGAGAAAAAAGAGAAATTCATTATTTTTGCGTTGGCAGGCATTCTTTTACTGATCGTATGCCTCCCGGTAAAAAAGGAAACGAATGACGCATCCGCTTCCTCTAAATTAAATAACATAAGTTATTTAAAAAAGGAAGAAGGAAACAAAGATATAGATGCGCAGGACGGAAACGGCGGCGCAGGGGAAGACGGGACGAATAGCGGAGACGGAAGCGACGCCGTGCCTGCATGGAAGGAGGACAGCGGAGCGGACACTTCCTACCGCAAGCAGATGGAACGGGAACTGGAAGAGCTGCTTAGCTGCATGGAAGGCGTCGGCAGGGTCAGGGTGATGATCACGCTGCGGTCTACCGGAGAGGAAATTGTGGAGAAGGACCGCCCGGCGGTCCGTTCCAATCTGTCGGAGCAAGACGCTGCAGGCGGAAACCGGAGTACGAACGATCTAAACAGCGAGGAAGAGACTGTGTTTGTGACCGACGCGGACGGCAGACAGGTTCCTTATGTGCGGAAAACGATGCAGCCGGTTGTGGAAGGCGTCGCCGTTCTGGCGGAGGGCGGCGGAAATGAAACGGTTTGTGTGAATATAAGCGAAGCGATTCAGGCATTATTTGATCTGGATGCGAATAAAATTAAAATAGCCAAAATGAAAACGACAAAGTAAGGGGAGAATGACGTGAAAAACGTACTGAAAAAAAACCAGATTATGATTACGGCGCTGGCAATCATGATTGCAGTCGCGGGATATCTCAATTTTGCTGGAACGAAATTGAGCGATGAAGAACTGATGAAAGTTTCCGGAGAGTCAGTCATTACCGAGAACGGAGACGCTCTTTTGTCCGAAAATGCATCGGCGGAAGCGGAAAACGCGTCTATAGGAGAAGAATATACGAGCGCTTCGCTTGAAATTTCGGAGGAAGACATAGAAGTGGCGGAAGAAGGAAATGATATTGCGGATGCGCAGGAGGAGATTGCGCTTCAGGATATTGAAAGTCTGGATACGGATGAAGTTGCAGATTCCGGAGATTATCTGTCCGAGGGCATGACGGGCAGCGAGGCGGCGGAGAGCGATACGCCGGGAGAGGCCGTTTTTACATCGACGTCAAGCGTAACGACATTGTCTGACGCGAAGCTGATGAAAGAACAGACAAGGGCAAAAAATAAAGAAACGCTGCTTGATATTATCAACAGCGCGGGTATTTCTGAACAGCAGAAGCAGACTGCTATCGAAGATATGATTCGTCTGACCGATGTGGCGGAGAAGGAGACGGCGGCGGAAATCCTGCTGGAAGCGAAAGGATTTGAAGACGTTGTCGTCAGCATCAGCGAGAGCGGCGTGGATGTTGTAGTAAACGCTGAGACGCTGACTGATGCGCAGTGCGCCCAGATCGAAGATATTGTTACGCGCAAGACGGGAACTTCTCCTGAAAATATTATCATCCAGTGCAGCAAGTAAGATAGGGCTTTTACGAATCCCGCAATCATGCTATAATGAGCGCAAGTGAGAAAAACATAGCTTACATGTCCGGCAGGCGGCGCGGCCGGTATTGTAGACGAACGGTTAAAATACGATAATGGAAAGAGGAACTGGTATGAAAAGAGTATTTTTGATTGTATTGGACAGCTTTGGGATCGGAGAGATGGAAGATGCGGCGGAATATGGCGACAAAGGGACGAACACGATAGCCTCCGTTTCTTCCAGCTCTTATTTTCATATGCCCAATATGAAAAAGATGGGTTTATTTAATATAGACGGCGTGACATGCGGCGAAAAGGAGCGGGAGATTACGGCGAGAATCGCACGCATGAAAGAGGCTTCCAAGGGTAAGGATACGACGATCGGCCACTGGGAGATTGCGGGGATTATTTCGGAAAGACCGCTGCCGACCTATCCTGACGGTTTCCCTCAGGAGGTGTTGGACCGGTTTTCGGAGCTGACAGGCAGGGGAGTCTTGTGCAATAAGCCTTATTCCGGGACGGAGGTCATCAAGGATTATGGCGACGAGCATGTAAAGAGCGGCAGTCTGATTGTGTATACATCGGCGGACAGCGTGTTCCAGATCGCCGCGCATGAGGATGTTGTTCCTGTTGAGCAGCTTTATGAATACTGCCGTATGGCGCGTGAGATGCTGAGGGGCGAGCACGGCGTAGGACGCGTCATTGCAAGACCGTTTACAGGAACGAGCGGTCATTAT
>JAGARW010000072.1 GCA_017621975.1 Lachnospiraceae bacterium
ATTCTCTTGTCGAAAATTTCTGTTTGCGCTGCTGTTTGATCTTCATTGCTGTTTTAGCCATGAATTTACCTCCTTTTATTTTGCAAACGGCATATTGAATAATGTTAATAATTCACGAGCTTCTTCATCGGTCTTTGCTGTTGTAACAAAGATAACGTCCATACCTCTTACTTTATCTACCTTATCGTATTCGATTTCAGGGAAGATAAGCTGCTCTTTGATACCGAGTGCATAATTTCCTCTGCCGTCAAATGCGTTCGGATTTACGCCTCTGAAGTCACGTACACGAGGTAATGCAAGATTTACAAGGCGGTCGATGAACTCGTACATTTTCTCGCCGCGGAGAGTAACTTTACATCCGATTGCCATGCCTTCTCTGATTTTGAAGTTTGCAACGGAATTTTTCGCTCTTGTCAGGACTGCCTTCTGTCCTGTGATCTTCTCCAGATCACCGACTGCGGACTCCAGAACTTTCGCATTGTCTTTTGCTTCGCCAACGCCCATGTTGATAACAATCTTATCAAGCTTTGGCACTTCCATAATGTTTTTATATCCAAACTTTTTGATCATAGCGTCTACGATCTCGTTTTTATACATATCTTTCAGTCTACTCACCTGTCTAGACCTCCTTCCTTAGAATTAATCGATTACGTCGCCTGTAGATTTTGCGAAACGTACTTTTTTGTTGTTCTCAATCTTGAAACCGATTCTGGTCGCTTTTCCTTTGTGAACATACATTACGTTGGAAGCGTCAATCGGAGCTTCCTTCTGAACGATACCGCCGTTCTGGTTTGCTGCGGAAGGTTTTGTATGCTTTGTGATCACATTTACGCCTTCTACAAGCACTTTGCCATTCTTATGATCTACGGAAAGAACTTTTCCTTCTTTTCCGTTATCTTTTCCGGCGATTACCTTAACCGTATCGCCTTTTTTGATTTTCATTGTAGACATTCCGGCACCTCCTTATAATACTTCCGGAGCCAGGGAAACAATTTTCATAAACTGTTTTTCACGAAGCTCTCTTGCTACTGGTCCAAAAATACGGGTTCCTCTCGGAGTCTTATCCTCCTTGATGATAACAGCAGCATTTTCGTCAAATTTGATATAAGAACCGTCTTTACGACGAGCGCCTTTTACAGTACGAACAACTACGGCTTTTACTACATCGCCTTTTTTAACAACACCGCCGGGTGTTGCATCTTTAACGGTAGCAACGATTACATCGCCAATATTTGCATATCTTCTTGTAGATCCGCCCATAACTCTGATGCACAACAGTTCTTTCGCACCAGTGTTGTCAGCGACCTTCAGTCTGCTTTCCTGTTGAATCATGCTAATTCTCCTTCTATTTCTTTTTCTATCATCCGAAAACTATTTAACCTTTTCTACGATCTCAACAAGTCTCCAGCGTTTATCCTTGGAGAGAGGTCTTGTTTCCATAACCTTTACGGTATCGCCGATGCTGCATTCATTGTTTTCATCATGCGCTTTCAATTTATAAGTTCTCTTTACAATCTTGTTGTAAAGCGCATGCTTTACATGATCTTCAACCGCTACAACGATCGTTTTATCCATCTTATTACTGATAACTTTACCAGTACGGGTTTTTCTTAAATTTCTTTCCACTGTGATTCTCCTTTCTGCACTCAACATGAATCAAGCCTTACGCCTGCGCTTTGCTCTTCTCAGTAATAACTGTCTGAATTCTGGCAATGTTCTTTCTGACTTCCTTAATTCTTGCTGTGTTATCCAACTGATTTGTTGCGTTCTGGAATCTCAAATTGAAAAGTTCTTTTTTAGCAGCTACTAATTCCTGTGCTAATTCTGCAGCTGATTTTGTCTTTAAATCTTCTACATACTTATTAGTTTTCATTTGATGCACCGCCTTCCAAGTCTGCTTTCGAAACAATTTTACATTTACATGGAAGCTTATGTGTTGCAAGACGCAATGCTTCTTTTGCTACATCTTCCGGCACGCCGGAGATCTCGAACATTACGCGTCCTGGTTTAACCACTGCTACCCAGTATTCGAGAGTACCTTTACCGGAACCCATACGTGTTTCTGCTGGTTTTGCTGTTACTGGTTTATCAGGAAAAATCTTGATCCAAACCTGACCGCCACGCTTAATATAACGTGTCATCGCGATACGGGCAGCTTCGATCTGATTTGATTTGATCCAACATGGCTCTGTAGCAACGATACCATATTCACCATAAGTGATCGTATTGCCTCTCATAGCTTTACCTGCCATGGAACCACGGAACTGTTTACGACGTTTTACTCTTTTTGGCATTAACATTATTTATCGCTCCCTTCCTTGTTTCCTTTAGTAGGAAGTACCTCGCCCTTGTAAATCCATACTTTAACACCGACTTTACCATATGTCGTATCTGCTTCTGCAAATCCGTATTCAATATCGGCACGAAGCGTCTGAAGCGGAATCGTACCGTCGCTGTAGAACTCTGTACGAGCCATATCCGCGCCGCCGAGACGTCCGGAAACGCTCGTCTTGATACCAAGCGCGCCCGCCTTCATTGTTCTGCCCATGCAGGACTTCATCGCACGTCTGAAGGATACGCGGTTTTCAAGCTGCTGCGCAATGTTTTCTGCAACGAGCTGCGCGTCTCTGTCAGGTCTCTTGATCTCTTTGATGTCAACAAGGACCTTCTTATCTGTCAGCTTTGTAAGCTCTTTCTTTGTTACTTCGATTTCTGCGCCGCCCTTACCGATGACAACACCCGGCTTTGCTGTGTAAATGATGACCTTTACACGATCGGATGCTCTTTCGATCTCGATTTTGGAAATGCCTGCGCTGTATAATTTTTTCTTCAGGAATTTTCTGATATTGTAATCTTCTACTAAGAAATCAGAGAACTCAGCATCAGAAGCATACCATTTGGAATCCCAGTCTTTAATAATGCCTACTCGAAGGCCATGAGGATTAACTTTCTGTCCCATTATCTTTCCTCCTATCTTTCATCAAGCACAACTGTAATGTGGCTCATTCTCTTTTCGATTCTATAAGCTCTGCCCTGTGCCCTCGGTCTTACTCTCTTCATTGTAGGTCCCTTATTTGCATAGCATTCTGCAACATAAAGGTTATCCTTGTTCATGCCGTTGTTGTTTTCAGCGTTTGCGATCGCTGATTCTAACAGCTTCTTAATCAGGCTTGATGCGTATCTCGGATTGTATTCCAGAATACCAAGTGCTGTCTGCACATCTTTGCCTCTGATGGCGTCTAAAACAAAACATGCTTTCTGAACGGATACTCTAGCATAAGATAACTTTGCTGACGGTCTCGTATCCTTGTTCGCATTTCTCTCTCTCTTAATCTGACTTCTATGTCCTTTTGCCATGGATAAAACCTCCTTTCAAAATTATCTTACTTTGGATTTCTTTTCGTCTTTTCCATGCCCTCTGTAAGTTCTTGTAGCGACGAACTCGCCGAGTTTATGTCCAACCATATCTTCTGTTACATATACAGGCACATGTTTTCTTCCGTCATGAACCGCAATCGTATGTCCTACGAAGGACGGAAAGATTGTTGAACGACGGGACCATGTTTTGATCACCTGTTTCTGTCCTGACGCATTCAGAGCGTCTACTTTTTTCAGTAAGCTCTCGTCTGCGAATGGTCCTTTTTTTAATGATCTTGCCATTTTGATTCCTCCTATTAATATCGATTACTTAATCGCTTTACCGTCACGTCTTCTTACGATCAACTTATTAGACTGTTTCTTTTTCTTTCTTGTCTTCAGACCAAGTGCCGGTTTGCCCCAAGGTGTGCATGGACCCGGACGTCCGATTCCGGTCTTGCCCTCGCCACCGCCGTGCGGATGGTCGTTCGGGTTCATAACAGAACCGCGGACTGTAGGTCTGATACCCATGTGACGTTTACGTCCCGCTTTACCGATATTGATCAGGCTGTGATCTCCGTTTCCGACAACGCCTACCGTTGCGCGGCATACGATCGGAACCATTCTCATTTCGCCCGAAGGAAGTCTCAGCGTTGCATACTTGCCTTCTTTTGCCATTAACTGTGCGCCGTTACCCGCGCTGCGAACCATCTGTCCGCCCTTTCCCGGATACATTTCTACGTTGTGTACCATAGTACCTACCGGAATATTTGCCAGCGGCAGGCAGTTGCCGATCTTTACCTCCGCTTCCGGTCCGTTCATGACTTTCATACCGTCTTTCAGACCTTCGGGAGCGAGGATGTAAGCCTTTTCGCCGTCTGCATAGCAGATCAGGGCGATATTAGCCGTTCTGTTCGGATCGTATTCAATGCCGATTACTGTTGCAGGAATGCCATCTTTATATCTCTTGAAGTCGATGACTCTGTATTTTCTTCTGTTTCCGCCTCCGCGGTGTCTTACTGTGATCTTGCCCTGATTGTTACGACCTGCATTCTTTTTCAGAGAAACAAGAAGGCTCTTTTCAGGAGTTGTCTTTGTGATCTCCGAAAAATCAGAACCGGTCATATTTCTTCTGGAAGGTGTATATGGGTTATATGTCTTAATTCCCATTGTAGTTTCTCCTTTCGGTTGCTGTTTTCGTATCGCACTTTACTGTGCATATTTGTGATAAGCAGAGCGGCAGATCCGCCTGCAAGGTTCTGCTTATCAAGTTATTGTTCTCTTACAGACCAGTGAAGATCTCGATCTCCTTGCTGTCTGCCGTCAGTGTAACGATTGCTTTCTTTGTCTTTGCAGTCTTTCCCGTTACAACGCCGCGTCTTTTATTCTTGCCGTCCATATTGAGTGTGTTGACGCTTTTTACCTTTGTTCCTTCAAACATTTTTTCCACAGCTTCTTTGATCTGCGCTTTGTTTGCTTCCGTATGAACAAGGAAAGTATATTTCTTTTCGCCCATACCAGCCATACTCTTTTCTGTGATAACCGGTTTGAGGATTACATCATAATACTGTAATGCTGCCATTATGCATACACCTCCTCAATCTTCTTTACGGCATCCTTTGTCAGAACAAGTGTGCCGGCTTTCAAAATGTCATAAACATTGATCGCATTTGTAAGAGTTGTATCAATACCGTAAATATTTCTTGCGGAAAGAACAACGTTTTTATCATTTTCTGCCAGAACGACAAGACCTTTTGTTACGTTCAGATTGTCCATAACCTTCTTGAAGTTCTTTGTCTTGATCTCGTCTAATTTCAGTTCATCGAGTACGATGAGCTTGTTTTCCTGTACTCTGCTTGTCAGCGCAGACTTCAGAGCCAGCTGTTTTTCTTTCTTATTCATCTTGAAAGAGTAATTTCTCGGAACGGGAGCGAATACAACGCCGCCTCCTGTCCACTGCGGAGCTCTTGTCGAACCCTGTCTTGCGTGACCGGTTCCTTTCTGTCTCCAGGGTTTTCTTCCGCCGCCGGAAACTTCAGAACGTGTTTTTGCTTTCTGTGTTCCCTGACGATTGTTTGCAAGCTGAGAAACGACTGCCATGTGTACCAGATGCTCGTTGATCTCAACGCCGAATACCGCATCGCTTAAGTCGATTTTCTCAACTTCTTTGCCTTCCATATTATAAACAGATACGTTTGCCATCTGTTTGGTCCTCCTTTCATCCGCGTGTCCGGCGGACACATTTTATTATGCTTCTACTCTCGTAGTCTCTTTGATTGTTACTAACGCTTTTTTAGGTCCCGGTACCGCGCCCTTTACAAGAAGCAGATTCTTTTCCGCATCTACTCTTACAACGCTCAGATTCTGAACCGTAACCTTTACGCAGCCCATATGTCCCGGCATTCCTTTTCCTTTGAATACCTTGCTCGGCGAGGAGCATGCGCCGTTGGAACCCTGATGACGATGGAATTTGGAGCCGTGCGCCATCGGTCCTCTATGCTGTCCGTGTCTCTTGATCGCGCCCTGGAAGCCTTTTCCTTTGGAGATCGCCGTTGCGTCCACTCTGTCGCCTGCCGCGAAGATATCGGCTTTGATCTCGCTTCCAAGTGCGTATTCTTCAGCGTTTTCAAATTTGAACTCTCTTACATATCTCTTGGAAGAAACGCCTGCTTTTTCGAAATGTCCCTTGAGCGCTTTGTTTACGCCGTGTCTGTGAACAATTTCTTTCTTTCCGCCTTTGTCCTTGTTGATGATCTTGTCTTTCTTATCGACAAATCCAACCTGTACTGCGGCATAGCCGTCGTTGTCCGGCGTCTTTACCTGTGTTACGACACAAGGACCTGCCTGAAGAACCGTTACCGGAATCAGGGAACCGTCTTCGTCGAAGATCTGTGTCATGCCGACTTTAGTTGCTAAAATCGCTTTCTTCATTTCCTTTTACCTCCTGTTTGTTCTACAGCGGAACGGACGGACCGTTCATACTAGTAGGGGTTATTTGTTTTTCATTTTGATGTCAATGTAAACGCCTGCAGGCATTTCCAGTCTCTGCAGAGCATCGACAGTCTTTGGCGTTGGTGAGATGATGTCGATCAGTCTCTTATGAGTTCTCTGCTCGAACTGTTCTCTGGAATCTTTGTACTTATGAACCGCTCTGAGGATTGTTACTACTTCCTTCTTTGTAGGAAGAGGTACCGGTCCACTTACCTGAGATCCGTTTTTCTTAACTGTTTCGATGATTTTTTTGGCAGAAGCATCTACTAATTGATGCTCATAAGCTTTTAATGTAATTCTCATTACCTGACTTGCCATAAAAAAAGTCGCCTCCTTTTCGCACTCCTTAACTTAAGTACGACAAGCGGTGACTGTACACTCTCCCGTGTGTATCGTGTTTCTTCAAAACACGAAGAAGAAACCCTGTTTCTTCCCATCAGACGTTGCGTCTTCAATACTTCACGTCGTTTCTACGCTTCGGTAGACTTCTGTTACCTGTACAGTGACTTGTCGTCAGTTTCCTAACTTGACATTCGCTCCACGGAAAACCTGCCATTTCCAGGCAGCAACCTCGCGCTTCTTCGCTATCAATGTCACAGCAATACTTAGTATAATGGGTGTTTTGCAGAATTGCAAGTGTTTTTTGTAAAGATTTGCCCAAAGATTGTACTATTTTTCATACATGAGCCGTGCATGCCGATATAAAAGCTTGCTGGGAATGCTTGCATTCATCAGCATGATTTTATATTGAAGCATATAGGGCGAAGCCCGAAAACGAGAAAAACGCTACGCGTTTTTCGAGTTTGCACGGCTCATTGACATACGTGCCATCTTTCCCGTTTTCACGGCTCATTAATATGTACGGCTACTTCCTTCTCGCCTCTTCAAACTCCCGCAAAATGCTCTCGTCCGGCTCTTTCGTCAAAAGACTTACTATAATAATGAAAGCGCACGCTACAAGAAACGCCGGAAGCAGCTCATAAATATTCCATGCGCCGCCCATCGGCCGCACGATAAACTTCCATATAAAGATCATAACGCCGCCGCTCACCATACCGGCAAGCGCTCCCTGCATCGTCGTACGCTTCCAGAACAGCGCGCACAGCACGACCGGTCCGAACGCCGCGCCGAAGCCCGCCCATGCGAACGATACGATACCGAATACGGAACTGTTCGGATCTCTTGCAATAAATACCGCCACAATGGAGATCAGAATGACCGTCACTCTCGCGATTACCATCGCCGCTTTGTCGCTCATACTCTTAAAAAGCACTTCTTTGATAATATTCTGGGACACGCTGGAGGACGCCGCAAGGAGCTGCGAATCCGCCGTCGACATGGTCGCCGCAAGAACGCCCGCAAGAATCAGACCCGCCAGAAGCGCAAAGATAAAACCGTGCGTACTGAGCAGCCCTGAAATCATAATCAGAATCGTTTCGGAATCCTCAAGGTGCGGAAGCGCGCCCGCCTTGCTCATCGCGTTTCCGACAATACCGATAAAAATAGCGACCGTCATCGCGATCACGACCCATACGGACGCGACTCTTCTCGACAATTTCAGCTTGTCCTCATCCTCGATCGCCATAAAGCGGAGCAGGATATGCGGCATACCGAAATAGCCGAGTCCCCACGCCAGCATGGAAAAGATCGTGATGATACCGTAAGGCGCCGCCGTACCCGTCGCCGCGTCATAGATCGACGTCAGGCTGAAATAGCCCGCCATAGATTTTGTGTTTTCTACGACCGCGGAAACGCCGCCCGCGCTCGCCGTACCGAAGCCAAGCACGACAACGATCGCAATACTCATAATGATACTCTGCCAGAAATCGGACGTGCTCGCCGCCATAAATCCGCCGAGCGTCGTATAAAATACAATAACGACCGCGCTGAGAATCATCGCCGCCATATAATCCACACCGAATAGTGTCGCAAACAGCTTTCCGCACGCGGAGAAGCCGGACGCCGTATACGGCACGAAGAAAATAATGATAACGATTGCCGCGATCACGCTCAGTATCTTCTTATCATCGTGAAATCTGTTTGAGAAAAATTCCGGGATCGTCGTCGCGTTGCCCGCCACTACCGTATAACGGCGCAGCCTTTTGGCAACGATCAGCCAGTTGACATAAGTCCCAACCGCCAGCCCGATCGCCGTCCACGCCGCGTCCGCAAGACCCGTCGCGTACGCCACGCCCGGAAGCCCCATCAGAAGCCAGCTGCTCATATCGGACGCTTCTGCGCTCATAGCCGTTACGAAGGGTCCCAGTTTTCTTCCTCCCAGATAAAAATCCGCTGTGTTTTCATTTCCTTTTGCGCATTTGATTCCGATGCCGATCACAAAAACCAGATAAGCCGCAATCGCAATCAAAATGCCTATGTTTGCACTTGTCATAATGCTTTCCTCCTCACAATGAACTTGTTTAGTTATATCACACATAAAAGAAGAACGCAATACAGAATAAAGTATAGACTTTAGTTTGTACTGCGTTCTTCTTTTATGTTAAAAAGGCTTACTGCAAGCGGTTTTCAAGCAAGAATTTCTTTCGAACTATTTTTGTAATTTATGCAGAAACATCGGCATGACCTTGCGCGCGTATTCACTCAGGGAATATTCTCCGTCGCACAGACACCAGTCGTACATAACGCCCCGCTCGCACATGGCGTAATATTTGACGATCTCGCTGACAGACATTTCCTCCGTCAGCTCGCCCCGCTCCTTGCCTTCCGTCACGATCCGTTTCAAAAGCTTATAATATTCACGGCTGTAATCCATCAGATATTTCTGTCCTCTCGTCGTAAGCTGCGTTGAAAACAGCCTTCCAAGCAGCTCGATGTCCACGCTCTTTTCAATCATCTCAAACAACTCCCGGTTCAAAAAGAGCAGTATCTCGCACGCGCCCATCTCCGGCGTCAGCTCCTCCTCCAGCTCTTCATATTTTTCGTCAAACATATACGACAGAGAACCAAGCAGCGCGTCCTTTCCTTCAAAATAATGATAGAAGGAACCTTTCGACGTGCCCGACTCCGCAATGATCTCTTCGATCGTCGTGTCCTCGTAGCCCTGATCGTAAAAGAGCTTCCACGCAGCGCTGACGATCCTGCTTTTTGTCTTCTTTGCATTTTTCTTTGCCATTTCAAATACTCCTGTTAATCTATGAAAAATTTTGCATAAACCGTCGTTGATTTGCAAGACTGCCGACGGTATAATGAAAAATATGTTATTTATTATTATATCATATTTTTTATTGCAGAAAAGGAGTCGCTTATGTGGATCGCAGATCACTGGAAAGATTATGAAGTATTAGACACCTCGGGCGGCGAAAAGCTGGAGCGTTGGGGAAATTATACGCTCGTCAGACCGGACCCGCAGGTCATTTGGAATACAAAAAAGGCGCATCCCGGCTGGAAAAAAAGAAACGGACATTATCACCGCAGCAGCAAAGGCGGCGGCGAATGGGAATTTTTTGATCTGCCGGACGAATGGTCGATCAGCTACGGCAGTCTGAATTTTCATTTAAAGCCTTTCAAATTCAAGCATACGGGACTTTTCCCGGAGCAGGCGGTCAACTGGGACTGGTTTTCCGAAAAGATACGAAAGGCGGGCAGACCGCTCAAAGTACTGAATCTTTTTGCTTATACGGGAGGCGCGACGCTTGCGGCAGCCGCTGCAGGAGCCTCCGTCACGCATGTGGACGCCTCAAAGGGTATGGTCGGATGGGCAAAGGAAAACGCGGTCTCCTCCGGTCTCGGCGGCGCGCCGATCCGCTGGCTCGTCGACGACTGCGTCAAATTTGTCGAACGGGAAATCCGCCGCGGAAACAAGTACGACGGCATCATCCTCGATCCGCCTTCTTACGGCAGGGGACCGAAGGGCGAGATCTGGAAGATCGAAGACTCCGTCTATCCTTTTATCGAGCTGACCGCGCAGATCCTCAGCAAAGACGCGGTTTTCTATCTGATCAATTCCTACACGACCGGTCTACAGCCCGCTGTTCTTTCCTATATGATAAACAGCGTCATCGTTAAGGAGTTCGGCGGATGCGTAGAAGCGCAGGAAATCGGGCTTCCGGTAACGCAAAGCGGTCTTGTCCTTCCGTGCGGCGCTTCTGGACGGTGGAGCAGGGACATAAAATAAATCTTCCAAAAAAAGTGCAGCCTTAATCCTAAAGCTGCACTTTACTTTTGGTTTTTCTCTATTTTTGCAAATCTTCTATCTTTTACAGACCGCCCATTCCTGCAATAGCTCCCGCAGACATCAGAATCACTACGACGAGCCAGAGGACAATGCCGATACCTGCCCAGATCAGAGACGCCTTGAAATAATTGGACTTACTCTTCTTTTCTGAATGGCTGAACGCCCATACAAACATCAATACAATGTTGACACACGGAATAATCATAAGAAGCATTGCGATCATCCATTCTCCTACGCTGACCGGTTCTTCCAAGTCCTGACCGATCGGCGTCTGCACCTGCGGCTGCACAGGAGCTTCATAATAAGAAGAATATCCTGTATTCTGCGTATTATTCTGACTGTACATGCCTCCGTTATCCTGATTGTACATATTGCTGCCGCCTTGATTATACATATTGTTGTTATCCATTCCGCTTCCCCTTTATGCTTAGAATTATATCCGCACCCCGGCGGGTACGTTTATCTATCAGCATTATACCATACGCTTTTTATCTGCACAACCGAAAAAATGTGACTACAGTACGGCGGTAGCCCGGAATCCACCGCTCCAATAAATTACGCCCTGTATAGGACATCGGAGGTCTGTCGGGAAACAACGTCAGCATACGGTAAGCATAAACAACGATTGTCGCTATGCAAACGACTGTCAAAGCCGCCAGAAACAATTTTGTAACGCCCCGCCCCGTTACATACCGGTTTACGCCAAAATATACGGTCAGAAGCAGCCACCATACTGCCATCGGATGCATGGAAAACGCTCTGGCAAACTGCCCGATCAATAAAAACCACGCCGCCCTGCTGAGCCCGCAGCCCGGACACGGCAGTCCGGTCGCAATTACCATCGGGCAGAATGCGTGAAAAATAATTCTCGCCGCCGCATAATACAAAAGCAGTGCTGCAATAACGTCCCGATATGACGTTACGTCATTCCTGATCCGCTCCCATATGAATTGTATCCGATTCTTCATCCTCTAACTCCTGCTGCATTTCCCTCGCTTTGTTGTCCTTTGCGATCGCGCGCAGAATGCGGTTCACATCCTCCGGAGAAAACATGCCGATCGCACGCTGCAATTCATCCAGATTGTCACGGTTTACTTTCAGACAGCCGCCTTCCGAAAGCGGAATCACAAGCGTATTCTCCCGATCGCTCACGTCGCCGAGACAAATGCTGTTTGTCTTCTCATCGCATACAAAGCTAACGCCATTATACTCGATCAGTCCGTCTTTTGCCAGATAACTATACGGCGCCTTTGCGCTGCTTCTGATCTTATCGGCAGGATTGCCCGTACCGGCTGCGGCAGCCTCATAAATCTTCTGCGCCTCAGCCTTTCTCTCATTTTTCGCAAACCGCTCTTCCTGTTCTTCCTTTATATCCTCCAGCTGTTTATCCACGCTGCCAAGCACCTTTTTCCACTCGCTCTGCGTGTACTCGCCGCCTCCGATCGGAATCGGCTCTTCCGTCGCTCCCTTTTTTATCTTCGTCATCATATCATCCCGATACGCATGAAACGCATCCTGCCAGCTTCCCTGTCCGATCTGTCCCGTCATCCCATTTCCCTCCGTTTTTTATCTCTCCTATAAAAATTTCGTAAAACAAACAAAGAGCCTTGTTTTCCTCCTGAAAATACAACGCTCTCCTTAGCTTAATGATCCTATAGTTTTTATATCGGTCCAAAGGCGCGCATTCTTTATAGGAAGCGGGACATATTTCCCTTCTTGTCCGCATATCGTTGTACAAGAATCCATCTAAGCGGGAGTGAATCTATGTTTGAATCAAAAAGTATTCGTGAAACCTATCTTGAACTTGACAGCGACCTTGTGAAAGGACTGACGGAAATGGAAGCCGGAAGGAGGCTGCGCGCAAACGGAAAAAACGAGCTGCCTGCTCCCAGCCGTAAGCATCCGGTCATTCGGTTTCTGGAGCAGCTTCAGGACCCGCTCATCTATGTCCTGCTTGCGGCAGCCGCCGTCTCGCTCCTGCTGCATGAAGAAAGCGACGCCGCCATTATTCTCTTCGTCGTACTGATGAACGCACTGATTGGACTGGTTCAGGAAGGGAAAGCGCAAAAAGCGCTTGATTCCTTAAAAAAGCTGACAAGTCCGCATGCCATTGTCATCCGGGACGGTATCAAAAAAGAGATTCCCGCCGCTGAAATTGCAATTGGCGATCTTGTATGCCTGGAAGCCGGATGTCAGGTTCCCGCAGATATGCGTTTGACAGAAACCGAAAGTCTGAAAATCGAAGAGTCTACCCTCACAGGAGAGTCCGTTCCGGTTGAAAAGAACGCTTCGTTTCAGGCTCCACATGACATACCGATCGGCGACCGCCATAATATGGCGTATATGTCCACGATCGTTACATACGGCAGAGGAAAAGGCATCGCCGCCGCCACTGGACCACGCACAGAAATCGGCAGGATCGCTTCCATGATACAGACGGAAAAAGAAGGCGCGACGCCTCTCCAAAAACGGCTCGGAGAGTTGGGCGCTCTCCTGAGTATTCTTTCTCTCCTTCTCTGCGCGCTGCTTTTTGCGATCGGCGTAATTCAACATCGCAATCTGTTCACGATGCTGATTACCGCGATCTCCCTTGCGGTTGCCGCCGTACCCGAAGGACTTCCCGCTATCGTTACGATCTGCCTTGCGCTCAGCGTTACGCGTATGGTACGGGTACATACGATCATCCGCAGGCTTCCGTCCGTCGAAACGCTTGGCGCCGTCAGCGTCATCTGTTCCGATAAAACCGGAACGCTGACCCAGAATAAAATGCGCGTTATCCGCTGCTTCTGCGGTCAAAAGAGTCTTTCTGCAGCGCAACTGGACAAACGCAGAGATTTTGATTTTCTTGCCGGGATGACGCTCTGCAACGATGCCGTCCTTACTCCGGACAACGCAATCGGAGATCCGACGGAGCTTGCCCTGCTCGAACTGTCAGGAACATATGGCATAACGCGCGGGCACCTCGAAAAAACGATGCCCCGTCTGAAAGAACTGCCCTTTGATTCCGACCGCAAAATGATGACAACCTTTCACCGGCTCGGCAGCGGGACGATCAGCTATACAAAAGGCGCTCCTGATGAAATCCTGCGGCTTTGCAGCCATATTCTCATTTCCGGCAAAATCTCTCCTATCACGTCCGACTTTTTGTCGGAAATCAAAAGACATTTAACGTCTATGTCGTCCGACGCGCTGCGCACGCTTGCCGTTGCCATGAAGCAGGGCGGCGGCGCCCCGTCCGAACAAGGCCTGGTCTTTCTCGGTCTTATCGGTATGCAGGACCCCGCCAGACCGGAAGCTGCGCCCGCAGTAGCGGCATGCCGGACTGCCGGAATCGACACAGTTATGATTACGGGCGACCATATTGATACGGCATATGCGATCGCAAAAGAATTGTCCATTGTACAAAGCCGCGAAGAATGTATGTCCGGCGCGGAGCTTTCCCGCCTGCCTAAGGAAGCGTTTCTCAAAAAATTAGACCGCGTCCGTGTTTTTGCGCGTATCTCACCGCAGCAAAAGGTGCAGATCGTAAAAGGGTTTCAGGCAAAAGGCGGTATTGTCGCCATGACGGGCGACGGCGTCAACGACGCTCCTTCCCTAAAAGCCGCGGACGTCGGCATTGCCATGGGGCAAAACGGGACGGACGTTGCCAAGCAGGCCGCGGACGTCATTCTGACGGATGATAATTTTGCAACGATCGCAAAGGCTGTCGAAGAGGGCCGAGGCGTGTACGAAAACATCAAAAAATCTGTCCTTTTTCTCCTTTCTTCCAATCTGGGAGAGATGATGACGATGTTTTTTGCCGTCATATGCGGTCTTGCTTCTCCCTTGAAGTCAAGCCATATTTTATGGATCAACCTCATTACAGATTCTCTTCCCGCGCTTGCGCTCGGAATTGATGAAAACGACGGCGCCGCCCTGATGCGTCAGCCCCCGCGCGGGCGAAATGAGAGCCTCTTTGCGGGAGGCGGGCTTGCCTGCACTTGCTTTTACGGGATTCTCATTGCCGTTATCAGCCTCACCGCTTTTTTTACCGTTCCTTATGCGGTTCTTGTCGGGCAGCGCCTTGCTCCTGACAGCCTTTGGACGTTTGTGCCAGAATTTCCGCTTCTGCTGGAACGCCTTTCCCTCCTCCTGCGGCAGGAAACGATTTTACAGCGTTCCCAGACCTATGCTTTTACCGTGCTTGGTATGTCGCAGCTTTTCCATGCGATCGGTATGCGCGACATCCATACCTCTGTGTTCCGTATGCATCATCTGCGCAACAAGCTGATGCTTGCCGCCTTCTGCGTCGGTCTGTTTCTGCAGGGTGCGGTAACGGAGCTGCCCTTACTCATCCGCGCTTTTGGGACGGTGCACCTGAGCCGGGTCGAATGGGGCTTTCTCATTCTGCTTGCCGCTTTTCCGCTTCTCGCGCATGAACTCATGATTTTGTGCCGCTTCGGAAAACGCGGATGAAAACCGGCTTTGGCTTCTTGCATTCTCCGGTACATTTTGTTATACTCTTACCTGTATTTGCGAGGTAAGAGTATGAGAATGCATCATAAATTCCGTAATTTCATACTGTATTTGTTTCTTTGCATGATACTTGCCGCCGGCGTTCATGATAAGGCGGCTTCCATGCAGAAAATACATCCGCAGACGACGCAGCGCTCCGCCGCGTCGTTAAACGCCTTGTCCTTTTCCCAGCCTGTCGATCTTTGGACCAGTCAGGCCGCGCCGCGCCGCAATACGTCTTCTATTACAAATAATGCCCGTACTTCCCGCGCCATCTCCGTATGGCGCATGAATGCATATTTTTTGTTTTATATTCTGACATTCCTGTCGGTTTTTTCCCGTTCCAACGAAAAAATCGTCGTTTTCCGCGACAGCCGCTATGTCTTTTGGGAGCCGTTTACAATCTCCTTTATGCGAAATGCGGACGGAAGGAAACGCCTCTTTTATCTTCCCGCATAAACTAACAATATATTGCAAAATAAGCGTTTCTTGGCAAACGCTTTCAAGTGGAGGATAAAAGAATATGAATATCAGTATCGGACTTTGGCTTATTATCATTGTCGGAGGTCTTGCCGGCATTCTTTCCAGCCTTTATGTCGTCGTTTCCCTATTCGGCACGCTTGGCTTCAAAATCTACAGAAAGTGCAAATTCGGTATTTCACTGTTTCAATAATTCCGAATACGCACAGCACACGAAAACGCACAATTTCTAATCATAAAATAGTAAATAAAAAACAAAGCGGGCGTCTCTCCTTACCGGAAAGGCGCCCTGCTTTATTTGCGCTTCTGTTTTTGCCCCGTCATATTATCTCAGTTCCCTGACCGCCCGTTCCAGCTTTTCAAACGCAAGCCGCAGCGTTGCGCGCGGACACGCCGCATTGACTCTCTGGAAGCCTGCGCCCGCCCCGCCGAACATCGTACCGCCGTCCAGCCAGAGTCCTGCCTTTTTGACAATAAAATCTTCCAGACACGCCGTCGTCATTCCAAGCTCCCGAAAGTCAAGCCATAAAAGATAAGTACCCTCGGTTTCCGACAGCCTGATCTCCGGCAGGCGCTCTTTCAAAAATGTTTTTACGAACTCAATATTGTCCCTGACATAAGCAATCATCGCTTCATACCATTCTCCGCCGTTTCGGTACGCCGCTTCGCATGCAGCCATTCCGACTGCGTTTAACTCCCGATAGCTTGTCGCGGCAAGCTCCGAACAGAATTTTTTGCGCAGTCTCTCATTCGGAATGAAAATATTGGAAACCTGCAGTCCCGCAATGTTGAACGTTTTGCTCGGCGCCGTACAGATCACGCTGATCTCCCGGTAAGCCTCTTTCAGTCCGGCAAATACAAAATGCTTCTTTCCATACGTAAAATCTGCATGGATCTCATCGCTCACAACGATAACGCCGTGAGCCGCGCACAGGTCGCCGACCGCTTCCAGCTCTTCCCGCTCCCAGACGCGCCCTACCGGATTATGCGGGCTGCAAAGAATGACAAGCTTGATTTTTTCTGCGGTAAGCCTGCGCTCAAAATCCGCCATATCCATACGATATCTTCCGTCCTCATCCTGTATCAGCGTATTGCTGACAAGACGGCGTCCGTTATTTTTCACAACGCCGGCAAACGGATAGTAAACCGGCTGCTGAATCATGACGGCGTCGCCCGGCTGCGTATACGCCCTGACTGCCGTGGCGAGCGCAAATACAACGCCCGGCGTATTCACAAGCCACTGCGGCTGCGCTTCCCAGTCATGGCGGCTTTTCATCCAGCCGCCGACCGCTTCAAAATAGCTTTCTTTCCTGTCGCTGTAACCGTAAATACCGTGCGCCGCCTGCGCTGCGACAGCATCCTGAATATAAGAAGAAACGCGGAAATCCATATCAGCCACCCAAAGCGGCAGAATATCCTCAGGCATACCATTTTCTGCTGCAAAATCATATTTCAGGCTGTTCGTTCCTTTTCTTTCAATTACCGTATCAAAATCAAGATTTCTTTCCGCCATCTTTTCCTCCGTTCCAGACAACTTTTCAACCTATTTTTCTTCTTCGGTATCTTCTTCCGGGAAAATGCCCTCGCCGTCAAATTCCGGAATAAAGCTTTCCTGAGCGGTCTCCCCTTCCTGTATAAATCCGTTCTCAATGCCGAGTGAAAGCGCATACTCAACCAGCGCTTCATATTCTTCGCTGCAGACGCGGCGCATCAGCTCAGGATAAGCGGACGCATGCGGCAGCGGCGTATACTGATTCATCATACTGATAAAGATCCGTTCCCCGTATGTTTCAAGCAAATACGCGATCACCCGTTTAGAATCCTCCAGAGCGCCCGGCAGAAGCAAGTGCCGCACAATAACGCCGCGCGTCATCAAAAGACTCTCTCCCTGACCGCTCCGCTCCTGATAAGCCGCCGTCAGAAGACGCTCCCGCTTTGTCGCTTCATCGGTAAACGTCATCTCGCCAATCTGCTTTACCATCTCGCCAATCGCCGCGGACGCTTTTTCAAAATAATCCGCCGCATGAGAATATTTCAGGGAATATGCCTGATCCACATATTTCAAATCAGGCAAATAAATATCCACATACCCATCCAGCATGCGGATCGTTTCGGCTTCTTCATAGCCGCTTGTGTTGTACACGACCGGAAGACGCAGCCCCCGAGCCCGCGCGCGGTCAAGCGCCGCTATAATCTGCGGAACAAACTGGCACGCCGTCACAAGGTTGATATTGTTCGCGCCCTTTTCCGCAAGCTCCAGAAAAATTTCCGAAAGCCGTTCTATGGAAACGGCATACCCCGCATTCCCGGACGCTATGTTATGATTCTGGCAAAATACGCAGTGCAGACTGCATCCCGAAAAAAAGACGGCGCCTGATCCTCTGCTTCCTGAAATGCACGGCTCTTCCCACATATGCAGTCCGGCGCGCGCCGCCTTGACCGTTTCCGTCTGCCCGCAAATTCCGTTCTGTCCCCTGCTTCTGTCTACGGCACACGCTCTCGGACAAAGCGTGCAGCGGCTCATCGTTCGTTTTATTCGTCTCTCCATATCTCAGATTCCGTCTGCAAAGCAAATTTCCACAGCCCTGCCGATACGCCCGCTTTCCCGCAGATCAATAATACGTTGGTTATTTGAGCCGCGGTAAGAGAGCAGCAGATCCCGTTTTTCCTTTTCATACGGACCGTCCACCATCACATCGCAAAGCGATATAAACTCCTCTGTCACGTCACAGTTTGCCCGTCCGCCCGGAAGGAAATCTTCATAGACATAACCGCTGTAGACCCAGACGTCTTTCTCCGGGAGCTGCTCATGCAGCCTGCGCAGCAGCGGCAGAAGCGCCCGCTGATTGACCGGTTCCGTCGGATCGCCGCCAAGCAGCGTCAGTCCCGCGACATAATCCGGACGCAGCATTTCTATAATTTCGTCCTCCGTCTCCTGCGTAAACGGCTGCCCATAATGAAAATCCCATGTCTGTTCGCTGAAGCATTCCTCACAATGATGCGTGCAGCCGGACACGAAAAGCGACACGCGAACCCCCGGTCCGTTCTCAACTGAAAACGGTTTGATATTTCCGTAATACATAACCTTTCCGCTCTCTGCCTTGCCGCCCTGCAGGTATCTTCCTACAGATGCAGCACCCTTTCCTTAATTTCCTGCGTTCTGCCCTGATTCCAAAACTGCGTGCCGATATAGCCGCATGTCCTGCGCGCTACATTGAGCGTTTCCTGATCGCGGTTGCCGCAATTCGGACATTCCCAGACAAGCTTTCCGTCGTCCTCAACGATCTGTATCTCGCCGTTGTAGCCGCACTGCTGGCAGTAATCGCTCTTTGTATTCAGTTCCGCATACATAATATTGTCATAAATGAACTGAATCACACTGATAACCGCAGGAATATTGTTCTGCATATCCGGGACCTCCACATAGCTGACCGCGCCGCCGGTCGACAGCGCCTGAAACTCCGATTCAAATTTCAGCTTACTGAATGCGTCGATCTCCTCCGTTACCTTCACATGATAGCTGTTTGTAATATATCCTTTATCCGTTACGCCTTCTACGATCCCGAAGCGCTGCTGCAAGCACTTCGCAAATTTGTACGTCGTGCTTTCGATCGGCGAACCGTAAATGCTGAAGCCGATGTTCGTCTCCTCCTTCCAACGGTCGCACGCCTTATTCATATAACGCATGACTTCCAGTGCAAACGGTTTTGCCGACGGATCGGTATGCGATTTTCCGGTCATATATTTCACACATTCGCACAATCCGGCATAACCAAGCGAAATCGTGGAATAACCGCCATATAAAAGCTTGTCGATCGTCTCGCCTTTTTTCAGCCTTGCCAACGCTCCGAACTGCCAAAGAATCGGCGCGGCGTCCGAAAGCGTCCCTTTCAGTCTGTTGTGGCGGCACATCAGCGCCCGGTAACACAGATCAAGCCTCTCGTCAAATATTTTCCAAAACTTGTCCATATCCTTTCCCGAAGAAAGAGCCACGTCGACAAGGTTGATCGTTACGACGCCCTGATTGAATCTGCCGTAAAACTTATAATTGCCGTTCTCGTCTTTCCATGCGGACAATGCGCTCCGGCATCCCATAACAGGAAAGCAGTTGCCTTCCTTAAGCTGCTTCATGATCTTTTCGGAAATATAATCCGGAACCATGCGCTTTGCCGTGCATTTTGCCGCCAGCTCTGTCAAATAGAAATATTCGGTTCCCTCTTTAATATTGTCTTCTTCCAATACGTAAATCAGCTTCGGAAACGCCGGCGTGATCCAAATGCCGCTCTCGTTTTTAACGCCCTGAATCCTCTGGTTCAGCATTTCTTCTATAATTAATGCGAGATCTTTCTTTTCCCGCTCGCATTTTGCTTCATTCAGATACATAAACACCGTAAGGAACGGCGCCTGTCCGTTTGTCGTCATTAAGGTAATGACCTGATACTGGATCGTCTGTACGCCTTTTTCAATCTCCTTATGCAGACGTTTTTCCACAATGTGGGATATGATCTCTTCGGAAGGCGACGCGCCTGTCATTTCAAGGTCTTCCAGCACTTCCTTTCTGATCTTTTCTCTCGATACCTGTACAAACGGAGCGAGATGCGTCAATGAAATGCTCTGCCCGCCGTACTGGCTGCTCGCAACCTGCGCGATGATCTGCGTGGCAATATTGCACGCCGTAGAAAAGCTGTGCGGCTTATCAATAAAGGTTTCGCTGATCACCGTACCGTTCTGCAGCATATCCTCCAGATTTACAAGATCGCAGTTATGCATATGCTGCGCAAAATAGTCCGAATCATGAAAATGAATCAGACCTTCCCTGTCAGCCTTGACAATGTCTTCCGGAAGAAGCAGGCGCCTCGTCAAGTCCTTGCTCACCTCTCCCGCCATATAATCGCGCTGCACGCTGTTGATGATCGGGTCCTTGTTAGAATTCTCCTGAAGCACCTCTTCATTGTTGCACTCGATCAGCGACAGAATACGGTCGTCCGTCGTATTGCTCTTACGGACGAGCGAACGGGTATATCGATAACGCACATAACATCTCGCTACGTTGAACGCTCCCTGCGACATGATCTGGTTCTCTACCATATCCTGCATTTCCTCTACAGAAATGGCGCGGTTCATCCGGTTGCATTTGAAATTAATGTATTCCGCTATTTCACGTATCTGCTCCTGCGTCAGCTCCTGACGCACTGCAGCCTTATTTGCCTTTGTAATCGCCGCCTGGATCTTGCGGATATCAAAATCCACTTCCGAGCCGTTTCGTTTGATTACCTTCATAAAAAATCTCCTCCTCTGTTTCCGCTCCTTGTATTATATTACGCCGCCCTCATAAAAACTGTTGTCTGTAGAACATTTTTAATTTATAATACAAGATATAGTGTGAAATGAGAAAGGAAGCATCAATATATGGAATCTGTAAAACAGGTGATTTTAAGCGGAAAAACAATGAAAGCTCTGATCAAATGTTTCGAGCCAAAGATTCGTGAATTTCAGAAAGGAGAAGTCATCCTGCGGAAAAGCGCAAATGAAAGCAGACTCTGTCTCTTGTTAAAAGGGACTGCCTATCTCTGTATTGAAAACGAATACGCAGACAAGCAGCTTCTTGATTTTTTTACGGCAGGGCAGATGTTCTATTATGAAATGCTTCCTTCCCCGCATAACGGTCATTGTTATATACACGCAAAGCATCCCTGCGTCGTCGCTTATCTGGAACCGGAGCAGCTTAGAGCCGCCGCCTGCCGCGGCGTTGAAAACGATCCCGTTTCTCAGATTTCCGGTCTTTTCCGCTCTATTGCCGCAGACCGAAACGAGCATTGCCATATGCTGCAGCAAAAAACGATCCGTGGAAAGCTGCTTGCGTTCCTGTATTATCAGGCTTTCCTGCAGGGCAGCCGGACCGTCCGCGTTCCGATCCCGTATTCAGACCTTGCCGATTATCTGACGATCGATCGCAGCTCGCTTATGACAGAGCTTGGCAAAATGCATACGGAGGGTCTGATCGAAAAGAAAGCGCATACGATCAGCCTGCTGCTATAGACGCCCGCGCGGCGTCACGCCGCAGCGGGCTGCCGCCTGCTTCCTCATCCTCCGCGTCAGTCCGCTTCGAGCTTCGCCAAATGATCCTGCGCGATCCAGATCCCGTCCGCTCCGTACGGCTGTACCATTTCTACCGTAAGACTGCTGCCGTCCTCTTCAAACAGGATGTTGACCGCCGCCGTTCCATCCGGCGCTTCTCCGTCTGTCTCCGCCCGTACCTTGTCCTGATCGCCCGACAGATTCAAAAGGATGACCGCCGCCTGATCCGGCTCAAACAATCCGGCATACGCCTCCATGCTCTTTCCTTCTTTCGCATTGTCGTTCAATATTTCTCCCAGACCGTTTTCCAGATAGTCCATCGGCGTTCCATTGATGCCGTGCGGATAAGCCCTTGCATATTCTTCCCCCATGCAGACCGCTTCAAACATCTCAAGCGTCTCATCCTCCACCGTGATTCTGTTCTCTCCCCGATGGAACGTCAGCGTCTCCCGCCACACCCACACATGCGGATCGGAAGTCATGGCATAATAAAGAATGACCGCGGAAGAATCCGTTTCCTCTATGATCTCATAGCCGGACGAATCTGATATTCCCCACGGCCACGGACTCGACCATCCAAAAACATACTTACTCTCTGTCTCTCCTTCCACGTCATCCAATAAATACTGCTCCCGCAGGGAAGTTTCCGCCGCGTCGCCGCACATGGCGGCAATACGTCCGCCGTCTCTGCTGCAGAACGCTTCCGCCCAGGTCTCTACGGTGCCCTCTTCTGCTTCTAATACAGCGTTCTCTACAGACGCCTCTTCCGTATTCTGCTGTGGCTCTGTCTCTTCTTTCCCGGCTTCTGCCTCGGACGCTTTTACCGTCGTTTCTTCCGCTGCGTTTGTCTCTGCCGCATCGCTGTTTGCCGAAGAATTCGCCGCGCCTCCGTTTTCCGTCCCGCTGCCGCCGCAGGAAGCCAGAAACAGCGCCGTACAGATCATAAGAGCCGCATAGGTAAACGCCCTCCTGCCGCTTCTTTCTCCAGTTTTGCAGCGTTCTTTTTTCCTCTTCATATTCGTCCCCTTATTTTCCCGTTATTTTATTTTTAGTTTTTAATTTTTTCAAACAATTCCCTGTCAAATTTCGGCTGGAACGCTCCGATCTGATCCGCGATCGCCTCACAGCAAAGCTTTACTTCCGGGTTCGCCCCGCCTTTGTCCCCCCGCTCTTTGTATACGTGCGCCCATTCGGTCAGATTCACCTTGAAAATAAAATTACTCGGTATGCTGAGCATATACAGGCCGCGTTTCACATCGCTGTTATCCTTTAATTCTTCCTTAATATAACCGTTGACCGTCTTCACATACCGCGTTCCGTTCCGTTCCAGCACCTCCGGCGCCTCGATCCCAAGCAGCGAAAGCGCCTGATCGGTCGGAATGATCTTGTCCTGATACCATGAAGACATCTCATAGTCAAAGCTCGCCAGCCTCGTACTGCTGCGGATGATCCGATTGTTGAAACGCGCCGCGTGGGAATCCCAATCGTCCTGTCCCGCCCGGTGCAATCCTTCCACCGTAACGGAAATATCAATAAACCGAAGCATCGTCACATGCATCCAGCCCCATTTCAGCAGCTTGTCCATCCATCCGTCATATTTTGCAAGCGCATCCGCGGGCGCATCCTCACGAATCCTGCCATGCCTTGTCAGTACCGCGTCGCAGACGTCCCGGATCTCCGTTTCCTTCTCCCTTGTCCAAGAACGCTTGCTCATAAACATAGACGTGACCGCGTCTGCGATCCCTGTGATTTCATTGACGTAAATATTCATAATTCCTCCATATGCGTATCGTTTTCAGTGCGTATCTACAGTGTATTGGATTCCGCCCTGCTTGTCAAACGCAAGATCAAGCGGCGTTTTCGCCCAGACGTCTTTGTCCGGCACAAGGAGCCGCGATCCTGCAAAAAGTCCGTCTTTCTCCTCTATTCCGTTCATTTCCGCCAGCATACGCCAGTTGCCGCCGTCTCCCGTATACCGCTCTGCAAATTCCCATAACGTATCTCCCGGCTGTACCGTAATCAACCGTTCCGTGCCTGTCAGCGGATAAAAACCGCCTTCGACCAGTTCGATATAGTCGTCCGACGGACGGATGTTATTTGTTCCGTTCGTAAAAACAAGAATCCATTTTGCACTGAGACCGCCTTCCCCGTCTGTCTCTAACGGAATAGCGATCAGATTGCCGAGAACATGATTCCCTTCCTGCATAAATTTTGGCAGCCACAAGGCCGGAATCCCGTCTTCTAGGTAGATTCTGTGTCCGAATACGGTTTTCTTCCGATAGCATTTATGTCCGGGCAGGTTCAGAGAATCGATTCCGAAAATATGCTCATTTGGCAGCGTAGCGAAAACTTCTTCGGCAAAATACTCCACCCGCCACTCCGGCAGCGTATTGGACTCGCGCACCTTTCGCAACGCCGTGTCGATATCCGCCTCTTTCCGCAAGACCCACACCTCATAATCGGAACAATCCGCGCCCTCTTTCCACTGTATCCGCAGGGCATAGCAAGTTCCGTCTACGAATTCCTCCGTAACTGCAAATCCTTCCGGCAGCTTCAGGGCAAACGCATCGCATAAATAATAATTCTCTTTTTTCTGCGACAGCGCATGCTCCGTAATACCGAGAGGCTCAAGCGAACAGTCATGCGCCGCCTGCTCCAGATCAAACTTCCAGTTATTGCTTACATACGGAAGTTTTCCGGCTTCCCACAGCGGCAGTTCTTCCTCCGTCAGCTCCATAACGCTCTCATGACGCATCGTCTGCGCGACCGTCCCTTTCAGGCTGACACAGTCGACAATATGCTGTTTTTCCGACTGCGCGAATCCCATATTATAAGTGATCGCCATCGGTCGGTTTACGTAAGCTCGTCCCGTTTCCGCCTGATCCGGCGTATCTTCCGAAATCCGCACCGTCCCGAGATTTGCGCAGCGGTAAAGGTCGCCCTGATGTAAAATGCCGCAGATGCCGCCCGCCTTTGTACTGCCGCCGTAACAGTCGGCGATCTGCATAACAGTCACGCTTCCTTCGTTTTTACAGCTCCGTACGGAAAAATGCCTGCCTGCTTCCGTTTCTTTTGCATCCTGCCCCGTCTCTGTCTGTCCGTCATCCTCCGCCAGCGAATATCCGAATTCCTCGACCATTTCCTGGACGGAATTGTTCGGCGCTTTTTCGCCCGTCCGGTCGTCGACCACCGCGCAGATGCCGCCCGCGATCGTCTGTGCCGTTACGTTCCCCTGATTGACGCAGTCAGCCACTACCGGAACACGCGTCGGTTCCTCCTTTCGCTTTGCCGTACCGGAATATCCCGCGATACCGCCCGCGCCGCCTTCCTGATCGCCGCTAAATCCATAAGCGACGTCCGTTTTCGTCGATACGACGTCCGCCCGGTTCACACAGCCTTCGATCCGTCCGTAGTTGACTGCGGCGATGCCGCCCGTATAATCCGCCCCTTCCACATAACCGGATACTCTGCAGTTTATGATCTCTCCGTAGTTGCGGTAAACAAGTCCTCCGCAGCCGTGCTGATCGTCCGTAACGGAAATGTTTTCCACATTCAGATTCTCGATCCTCGCTCCCGCTTCCAGGATCATCATAAGCTCGCAGACGCCGCCAGAGATCGTATGCCCGTTTCCGTCAAAATGTCCCCGGTAAACATTTCCGAAGCAGCTTTTTCCCTCCAAATCGATATCGCGGCTCAATGCGCCGCAAAGCTCCTCGTGTCCTTCCCGCACATACCTAAGAAACCACCCCAGATCCTTTGCCGTACTGATCCAAAAAACGCCGTTTTCATCCATCGTACCGTAAAGCGCCGGATCGCCGCGCTTCCTCTGATAGGCATTATCCGCGCAGCCTGCCATGCAAAGCTCCGCAACAAGCAGCCACAACGCTATGACCTCAAGCGCCTTTTTCCGCATTCCCCTCATTTTCAGTCCATTCTCCCCGCTTCCGCGCCTTTTTCATCCGTACGCGCTTCTTTCCGCAAAGCGCCCCTTACCCCGAAACACGCGCGCCCCTTCCGTTCATCAGCCAAATTGACAAAAGGACAAGCGCGATACCCGCCATACTGACCGGCCCGATCTTCTCATGATAAAGGAAAATGCCGATCAGCGTAGCGACGACGGATTCTACCGAAGCAATCACCGGCACCTTGCTGCTCTCCCGAATGCGCGCAATCCCGCAATAGTACAGGAGATATCCGATCGCAGTCGGAATCAGCGCATAAAGAAACCCCCAGATCACGACCTTCTGATTCAGCGTTCCCATTCCCCGCCACGGTCTCATCCAGACGCCGAGAGACAACGCCGCAAACAAATAACTGTACGCGCTCATTACAAAAGAATCCGTCCGGTCAGACGCAAATCTGCCGATGATCGCCGTCATCGAATAGCACAGCCCCGCTCCGACGCCGCAAAGAATCCCAAAGACGGACAGCCCCGCAAGCGTAATCTGACCGTTTGTCGCCGTCAGCACGCAGCCGAGCATATTGATGACGGCCGCCGCCGCTTTCGCGCCTGTAAAACGTTCCGAAAACAGTAGTACGGAAAACAGCAAGGTAAATACCGGCGCGATATTCAAAAGCACCGCGCTGACGGAAACGCCTGCGAGCGTAACCGCCAGAGAGTAAAACACATTATAAATTCCATGACAGACAACGCCAAGCGCCGCGCAGAAAAAAAGCGTCTTCCGATCGGCAAGAAAAACTCTGATCCCTTTCTTCCACACAGTCGCCGCAGTCATGATCAAAAAAGCAAAAAAGACCCTCAGAAAGCTTATCATTTCCGGACTTGCCCCGGCATGTTCCATTTCCTTTACGAATAATCCGATCAGTCCCCACAACGCCCCGGCAGCAAAAACAAACAGGCAGCCGGTAAGCTCCGTATTCTTCTTTTGATTCGTCAAACGCCTATTCTCCATTTCCATTTTCTTCTCCGCCAGCCGGAACCCTTTGTATCTGCGCGGTCTTTCCGCCGTTTATTTTTTTCATTATACTATCCGCCGCCGTTTCTCACAACCGGCAAATATGTCCCAGAACGGCAAAAAACACGGCGCCGGTCGTTTTCTGTCGTGACGGCGCGTCCTTTGTATGCTATAATGATCCGGAAAGAAAACGGGCAGCCGGGCTATGGAGGAAACAAACAGAATGAAAAATCATTTAGCGCCGCATAGAAATCTGGAATCTGAAAAACAATTAAAAGCAATCATTCAGCAGATCGAAGAGCTTATGTATGACCCGGGGAGCAAGGAACAGGTTGAAGATTTGTTAAAAGAAGCCGCCGGATTGATCAAAGCGCCGGATATGGTTTTGGATTTAGATCTCATCAAACAATATGACGGCTTTACGAATTTAGACACTCTGGTAACCGAACTGACTATGGAACTTCCCGCTGCCGGGCTGTCAAGAGAAGACCTGATCGATATCGTTGAAATGCTGTTGACTATGCGAGATCAGGAGACAGGCGAATCGCTGTCTGAGGCGGAATATGACGCGTTGGTAACGATGTTTCAGAAAAATATAAACCATCCTGCCGGAAGCGACTTGATATTTTATCCTCAATTAGCCGGATTGCCTTCCAATCCGACAAGCGATGAAATTGTAGATTTTGCGTTAAAGGGAACTTTATAGCGAACTCTTTTTCCACACCTCCGAAAATGCTGCCCAAATCCTGCTCGGATGCCAAGAAATTTATCCTGTCCATAACGCTCCCTCTCCTTTGCCCAGCGGTAAACGCCCCGTTCCCTTTACGTCTGCTGATGGTGCATCGAAGCCACCCGACAATCTGGGCAAAATTCAATATACAGCGTTCCCTCGTAGCTGTCGTTTAAAAGCTGCCAATGAAGCTGCGCCAGATATTTCATCTGCTTTCCGCAGTCGGGACATTTCACATACTGAGCATCCTGCACCCAGCTTGCAAAGCCGCCGATCGTATTGACAAAGTCGCTTTCCGTCTCAAAAAAGAGCGGCACGGGCTGATCGCCCAATACATAATCGTTTGCCGACAGTCCTTCTCTTCCTTCTTCGCCCAGGTAGTCTTCCTCCGTAGCGGATGTAGACGAAAACGGCGTACTCTGACCGTCCAACGTATAACGGGAAAATCCGCTTTCCATAAACATAATACAATTCGGACAGCACGTTGCGGTAATGATCCCGTCCACACCCAAAAAGGAAAGTCTCTCATCCCTTCCGTCCACAGTCAGCATATCCATCATTTTGCCGCCGCAGACAGAGCAGCTATCCTTCCTAGGATAGCAGATATGTACTGGCGATCTTTTCATGCCGCCTGCTTCTTCCGCACCGCCTTTTTCTCTCACAAGGGGATAGCATCGTCCAAAATTCAGCGTTCTGCGCTTTCCCTCCTTGTCAAATGTCCAGCCTCCGATCTGTGCATAAACAGAAGGGTCTACATACAGCCCCTTCCGCCACGGCTTCGGATGCCGCTCCAGTTCATACAGATACGAAAGCGCCGTATCGTCTCCCTGCATCGCAAGGCACTGCATCAGCCGGGATGCCATTCGCGCATTTTCCGTGTGATTTAATCTTTCGATCAGCCCATCCCGTACGTCAGCCGGCGCATGATAATACAGCTTGTGTATGACAAACGCCTCTGCCGCAAGCGCGACCCTCTGCAGCTCCGGCCGCCAGATTCCTCTGAAATCGATTAGCCTACAGGCCGTCTTGTGCTCCTCCGATCTCCAGTCGTCCAGCCTTTCCGCATGCAAAATCAGCATTTGCACCTTTTCTTCGATTTCCTCGTCCGTCCAGTCAAGTACCTGCCGACGCTCTTCCTCCGCCCTGCACATCCAACATAAGCCCTCATACCCTATCTTTCGTCCACACCGTGTACATTGATGATTGAAAGCCATAATTCCGATTCCCTCCCTTTTCTATTTTCAGCGCAGGCTATCCTGCAATTCTCTATTGTTCCCCATATCTTCTCCGATCCTCCCATTACTCTATCCGTTTCCCTTACGTTCTTCCAGTCTGCGTTTCAGTTTCCGGTTTCAGTCCTCTTTTTTCTGGAGCGTATGCAGAATCTCCAAACCTTCCATACACATTTCTCTGCTCCCACCATAAACACCAACGCTCAAAAGTTCGCCCTTTGTATAATAGCCCGCGTGAATATGAAAAACCTGCCGCCCTTCTCCCGGATCCGTCGCTTCAAAAAATTTGACACGGAATCCCGGCAGAGCGTATCCTTTGATTTTACTCTGCGCACTCTCCGGCGGAAGCGACTGCAAAAACGCCTCTTCCATTACCTTTGACGGAGCAGGCTTCCCCGCCTTCTCCGCATGAAACGGCGTGATCCGAACGGTCAATTCACTGTCTGGCGGATAAAATACGTCTTCTCCGTTTTCGCCCTCTTCATGCCGCCAGTCTCCCGGAACCGCAATCCGCCAGCCGAGCGGCAGCGCATACTGCGTCCAGAGATTTTCCTCTCTCCAGCATTCCTCATTGCTTCCTGTTTCATAGCTCGGACTGGGGATATGCGGATATTCCGAGACGTCCTTATGGTGCTTTCTTGCCCACGCTTTCGCCGGCGCATAGAGAATCGCTTCAAATTCCATGTCCTGATTCAGCTTTTCCCGTCCGTCTGAAATTTTATTGTAATAAGCCCGCCCATTGATCAGCGCCGTGCACCGGACATATAAAAAATCGTCTCCGGAAAAATCGCGGTCAGACCGGTAAGCGCGCCGCGCGACCTCCGGTCGGTCCAGACGATACAAAAGCTCCGCCATCTTATCCTCAAATACAAAAATCACCTCGTCCGGCCACTTCGCCAGATAGCTGACAAGCGGCTCCAAAACCTGATCGTCGTCTCCCTGCTTCGACCAGTCAAGTATGCCCGTCATCGAAAAAAAGTCCAGTTCGTGCAGACTTTTCTTATGATACATTTGCCAGATTACCGGCGGAAGCGCTTCCATTCCCATTGCTTTTTCCTCCTTCACGTCACATTTCTCCCTTTTCGGGATCATACTGATTATACTATAGCACAGCCGTTTGATAGAATCTATGAAAAAGAATCCTGCCACGCAGGATTCTCCGGCGCAGTACGATCCTGCCCGGAGGGCTTTTTTTATTTCATGGGAACACAACTTTCATACAAAACAAAATGGAGTAATTTCCTATGAAGATTCGGGTGTCAAAAGATTTTATTGAAAACTGGCACTGTCAAATTGCACAATATATTTTATTGACTGTGCCTGCGCAGGATATTAGACTTTCTTAGTGTTCCGCCTCCATGCAGCAATTTTCGGACACGATGTCCGAAAAAGGCGAAGCTGAGCCACG
>JAGARW010000073.1 GCA_017621975.1 Lachnospiraceae bacterium
AGGATAAGATGATTATTCTGGACTATAAAGACGCCAGACCTATTTACGAACAGGTGGCTGACAAATTGCAGAAGCTGATTATCAACGGCGTGCTGGAGCCTGACAGCAAGATGCCGTCGGTCAGAAATCTCGCGATGGAGCTGTCGGTCAATCCGGGCACGATACAGAAGGCATATGCGGAGCTGGAGCGGAAGGGCTTTCTTTATACGATCAAAGGCAGAGGGAATTTTGTGACTTACAACGAAGATTTGTATCTGCTGAAAAAGGAAGAATATAGAGACAAGATCGAAACGCTGCTGCATGAGGCGGAGGAGATCGGCATTTCCCGCGGCGAAATGTTGGCTGAGTTAAAGGAAGAGGAGGAGAAAGATTGAAAAAATTGTCTGATAACCAATTTTTTCAATCGGGAATTTGTACAGAAGCGTTACAAATTCCTTTGATCGCAAATCGAATTTGAATTCGACTTGCGTTCCTTGGCGTAAACGCTTCGGAATGGAGGAGAAAGAATGATAGAAGTGCGTGATGTGAGCAAGCGCTTTGAAGAGATCAGGGCAGTTGATCATGTAACGATTACAATCAAAGAAGACAGCGTATTTGGACTGATCGGAACGAACGGCGCCGGGAAAAGTACGGTGCTGCGGATGATGAGCGGCGTGATGAAGCCTGACGAGGGGCAGATACATATAGACGGAATTCCGGTATTTGATAACATTGAGGCGAAGGAGCGGCTGTTCTTTATTGCCGACGAGCCGTACTTTTTTGCAAACGCGACGCCGGACGATATGGGACGCTACTACGGCAGCGTTTTCCCGAAGTTCGATCTGCTGCATTATTACAGTTATCTGGACAGCTTCGGGCTTGGACGCAGACGCAAAATCGCGACGTTTTCCAAAGGAATGAAAAAGCAGCTCGCGATTTTGTGCGGTATTTGCGCAAAGACAAAATATTTGTTCTGTGACGAGACGTTCGACGGGCTTGATCCGGTCATGCGTCAGGGAATCAAAAGTCTGATGGCAAAGGAAATGGATGAGCGCGGTATGACGCCGATCATCGCGTCGCACAATCTGCGCGAGCTGGAGGATATCTGCGATCACGTGGGACTTCTGCACAGAGGCGGCGTATTGCTGTCAAAGGATCTGGACGAAATGAAATGCAACATTCAGAAGGTGCAGTGCGTACTCGAGGAAGGCGTTTCCGGGGAAGAAGCGTTTAAAAATCTGGACATTGTCAAATCCGAAAAGAGAGGCTCGCTTTATACGCTTACAGTGCGAAGCAGCCGGGACGAGATCATTAATTACTTCAGCAGCATACAGACGATCTTTTTCGAGGCGCTGCCGCTTTCTCTTGAGGAGATCTTTATCAGTGAAACGGAGGTAGTCGGCTATGACATCAAAAAAATCATTCTTGGTTAATTTAAAAACAAACGCCAGAAGGCGTATCTGGCTCGTCGTTGTCATGTTCCTCGGCTTCCTGTTTTTTGTGACGGTCGTAAATGCAATGAGCCTCAGCACGGAAAAAATGTATTACGGAAACCGTAACCATCTGGCGGAACACCTCGGACGGGTATTTGCAAACGGGATCGGGCTGAATCTCGGAATCGGAATCCTTGTTTCCATAGCGGCGGTAGTCTCGGCGCTGCAGGGCTTTTCCTATATGTATCAGCGCAGAAAGCTCGATCTTTATATGAGCGTGCCGGTGACGGCGAACAGGCGCTTCGCCGCCGTTTATATCAACGGCGTTCTGGCGTATCTGATACCGTATGTATGCAGCGTGCTCCTGAGCTTTGCCGCGGCTTCCGCGATGGGAGCGGATATTACGTCCCGTGCGTTTATGGAAGCGGGACTGGCGCTTCTGGGCAATACGGTCCTGTTTCTGGCGGTCTATCATATCGCCATTTTAGCGGTGATGCTGACCGGAAATATGATCGTGACGATAATGGGCGTCGGCGTTCTGCTGTTTTACGATTTCTTTGCTTATGTGCTGGAGACCGCTTATATGAGTACGTTTTTCACCAGCTATTATTATAGAACGGAAAATCAGTTTGAACGTTATCTGATTTCTCCGATCGCCCGCTTTACGAAACTGCTTCAGGAATCCTTTTCTTATGTCGGATATGGGTATGAACGGGTATTCTCTCCGGGAAAGTTCTTTGCAGAGCTGCTGC
>JAGARW010000074.1 GCA_017621975.1 Lachnospiraceae bacterium
ATTCCCTGCAGGCAGGAACGGATCATCGTCTCTTCCCATGCGCCGAATAGTGACGAAACGTTGTCTGGGTTTGCAATTTCGTAGATCATAAGCCGCCTCCTGATAAAGATTCTGTGTCGCTCGATGCGGAATGGGAGCCGCATTTACCGATCAGCTTTTTGATACGGTCAATTTTACCGTAATATTTTACGGTTTGCAAATGTTACGGGATGCCTCCCGGTATGAATGCGGCGGACGCGGGGACAAATTGCGGAATTAAATTGGAACGGAGATCTGTAGAATATGAAATTAAAAAACGTTTTAATTGTTGTGAAAGAACTTGAAAAATCAAAGCGGTTTTATCATGAGCTGTTCGGTCTTGACGTGCTGCTCGACAACGACGGCAATGCGATCTTAACGGAAGGACTTGTGCTTCAGGACGAAAAGATCTGGAAAAAGCTTCTGAAAAAAGAGATCGTTCCGGAGCGTAATTCCTGCGAGCTGTATTTTGAGGAGCCTGACATAGAAGCGTTTGTCCAAAAACTGGAAACGTTATACCCCTCGATCCGATATGCGAACAGGCTCATGACGCATAGCTGGGGACAGAAAGTCGTCCGTTTTTATGATTTGGACGGCAATCTGATCGAGGTAGGTACGCCGATGGGATGTGGAAATTCGGAATCTGCCCTAAAACAATGACGGTATTGTACCCGTTAATAGAAGCGGTCAGAAGCGGCGGCGATTTGGAAAATCTGGGAGAAGACGGAAAACACAGAAAAACAGTCGTCTGTCCCGACGGCTGCATATCTTAAATAACGAAAACCCCGGAAACGCCCGATACAGGCAGTTACGGGGCTGTTTTTGTTTTGCGGGATTTTCGTGTTAAAGCTCTTGTCTCATTCCATTTTACAAAACTGTATCAGTCAGGTAACGGCTAATTAGTCGTAATAAAAGCGGAAAAGAAAAGCACAATCCTGATGGAACCGGCGAGACGCCAGGAAATATTGTGGATTCACAAGAATTTTGATACAATGTGAAGCAGAGTCTCCGGGACAGGGAGAATGGCAGTATTTCAATGTTTAAAAATATAACAAGGTTAGGACGTGGAGGAAAAATGTATAAAGCGTTTTTATTTACAAACACCGATGAGGCGGCTCCTTATATGGATAAAAAGATTCTTCGGTATATTGACGAACAGATTACGGACAGTTTTGAGTGTTTTAAGGATTGCGATATTCTTGCATTTGATTGGTACGATGTTCAGAGCGAAAGAACCGAGGATTTTAAGATGCTTTTATATCTGGACAGAGAGGATTTACTGGTATTTTGTGAAACCTCTGAGGCGGAAGAAAAGGCAAATATGATTCTGCATACGATGACGGAGGAAGAAGGGGCGACAAACGAGCGGGTTTTCTACCATTTTTTTGCGTTACTGCTGAAAGGGGACATGGATTTTTTAAATAGTCTGGAAGAAGAAATCAGCAAGAATGAAGATCAGGTGCTGTCTGGCGGCAAGGCGTCCTATTTGAAATATATTACCGCATGGAGGCAGGAGCTGTTGCGCTTGAAACGCTACTATGAGCAGCTTAATTTCATTTTTGACGAAATGACCGTGAATGACAACCAGCTATTTAGCGAAGACGGAGTCCGCAGATTGATGACTTTGAGGAACAGAACGGACCGTTACCTGAGCGCCGTTAAGAATTTGCAGGAAATGGTGTCCCAGCTTCGGGAAGCGTACCAGTCCCAACTGTCTATCGAGCAGAATGATTTGATGAAAATTTTTACAGTGGTGACAGTAATATTTCTTCCGCTTTCGCTTCTGGCGGGATGGTATGGGATGAATTTTTCATATATGCCGGAACTTAACTGGAAATATGGATATCCAGTGGTAATTCTGGTAAGCGTTGCGACTGTTGCAGCGCTAATTTGGAAATTTAAAAAGAAAAAATGGTTATGATTAGCTTTTCAAGAGAACACAAAAAGTTCACAAAAAAATTAGCACTCACTCTTGACAAGTGCTAACAAGCGTGTTATAACACAGTTAGAACAAAGGAAAGGGAATGAAACAGATGAGAGATTCCGGTTTCTACCCAGACATTCTTGGTTCTGGTTAACAATTTGGTTTTAACATTAAAAAAGGAGCGATGACTTATGATGTTACCTAGTGTTTTTGGCGAAAATTTATTTGATGATGTTTTTGATGATTTTTGGAGTTTTCCATCGTTTGATGATAAAGCGATGCATAAAGCAGAACGGAAGCTGTACGGACACCATGCGGCAAAGATGATGAAGACGGATGTTCAGGAACACGATGACCATTACGAGGTGAATATTGACCTGCCCGGTTTCAAGAAAGACGAGATTTCTCTGGAGCTGAAAGACGGTTATCTGGTGATTAGCGCCGCAAAGGGGCTTGACAAGGACGATGAGGACAAGAAAACAGGAAAATTTGTCCGCCGGGAGCGTTATGCAGGCAGTATGAGCCGTTCTTTCTACATCGGCGAGAATGTGAAAGAGGAAGATATCCACGCGAAGTATGAAAGCGGAGTATTGAAGATTAATATTCCGAAAGAAAAAGCGAACGAACCGGAAATTAAAGAAAAGAAGTACATTGCCATCGAGGGATAACGGCGCCTCTTAGCATAGAATAAAAGAATATCGCCCGGAGCGGGAAACTGTGAAGTTGCCCGTTCCGGGCTTTTCGTATTTCACTGATACGCTTTTCTAATCTTTTTCTCTCTATTGTCCCCACTTATTAGCTGTCAGATTTTAATTGAAAATGAACCGGCTTATGCAGTCTGTCAACACCTGTCTGAAACAAGAATTCTGATGACTCCTTTTCAGATTACAGAAAATCTCACAATATGAAAATATTGCACCTTTTTGTTTGGGATAAACTTTACGGAATTTTAATTCCGGCGGGCATACCCTTTTCCGATTTTAATTTTTTTCGTAGTATTCTGAAAGCACAAAACGAAAGGAGAAAGATGATGAGAATAGCAAGGTCTGTCCGCAAATTGGAATATGCGCTTGATTTAAGGACGAAGAAGTTTGTCTTAGGGCATCCGTTTCTCGGATTCCTTTCCGTTTTTATCGGGATACCGGTTTTTATTCTTGTGTGCGTCTGCGCAAGTACGGTTGCGGTGGCTTTTCCGATCGCCTGGTTATTTGGCTGGCTGTAATTTTTATGTTGTTTTAATACGCGCAGGAAACCTTTAAGACCGTTTTTACGCAAAAGACGATATGCTGTTTTCGCAAAGGAGGAGAAAAATTATGCAAATCATAGTTACCGTTATCGGCATAACTGCGGCGGCGCTGCTGCTGTGGTATGTCTATCTTTTAATGAAGGGAGATGATCAGGTATGACGGCGGCAGTACAGTACGTTTTATACCTCGCCGTTTTAGTCGCGTTGGCGATTCCGTTGGGCGCGTACATGAAAAAGGTCATGAACGGCGAAAAAACATTGTTGTCAGGTATCCTTGTTCCGTGTGAAAACCTTGTCTATAAAGCGCTGCGGGTAGATAAGGAAGAACAGATGAACTGGAAAAAGTACACGGTCAGCGTACTGATGTTTTCCGGGATCGGACTTGTATTCCTGTTCCTGCTTCTGCTCCTGCAGGGCGCGCTTCCGGGCAATCCGCAGGGTCTTCCCGGTGTGAAATGGGATCTGGCGTTTAACACCTCGTCCAGCTTTGTAACGAATACGAACTGGCAGGCGTATTCCGGCGAATCCACATTGAGCTATCTTTCTCAGGCTTTGGGGCTTACCGTACAGAACTTCGTTTCTGCGGCGACCGGGATTGCGGTTCTGTTCGCTATGATCCGCGGCTTTATCAAAGTAAAGAGCGCCGGTCTCGGCAGCTTTTGGGTCGATATGACGAGGATTATCATTCATATTCTGCTTCCGCTGAATCTGGTAATTTCTCTGCTGCTTGCAGGAGGCGGCGTGATTCAGAATCTGCGGGGCGCGGAAACGGTATCGCTGGTCGAGCCGATCGCGGTCGATTCTGAGGGCGCGATCCTTGAGGACGCCGTCATAGATAAGGACGCCGGAACGGTCACGGTAGACGGCGTACTGATTCCTGACGCGGAAATCGTGACGGAGCAGTTCGTTCCGATGGGACCCGCGGCCAGTCAGGTAGCGATCAAACAGTCGGGAACGAACGGCGGCGGATATATGGGCGTTAACTCCGCGCATCCGCTGGAAAATCCAAACGCGTTTACCAATATAGTCGAGATGCTGTCGATCCTTTTGATTCCAGCGGCTTTATGCTTTACCTTCGGATCGGCGGTTAAAAATAAAAAACAGGGCGTCGCGATATTTGCGGCGATGTTTCTCTGCCTGTGCGCGGCGCTGGGATGCGTTGCGGTAAGCGAACAGGCGGGAACGACGCAGCTTGCGCAGGACGGCGCGGTAGAACTGTCCGCGGACGGTCAGGCCGGAGGCAATATGGAAGGGAAAGAGACACGGTTTGGCATCGCGGCCTCCGCCACATGGGCCGTCTTTACGACCGCGGCTTCCAACGGCTCCGTCAACTCCATGCACGA
>JAGARW010000075.1 GCA_017621975.1 Lachnospiraceae bacterium
GAAAATATCGCTTTCCGAAAGAATGACATATTTCAGCAGCGGATATTCAAAGCCCTTCAGCACGTGTCCATAGCATGTCATGATCTCTCCGCCGGAAAGCGCGCGCTCCGGGTCTTCGCTGTAAAAAGCAGCCAGTTCCTGGTCTGCAAGATCCTTCGCCAGACGCTTCGCCCGCGTTCTGGAGCCGGACAGCAGCAGGACGCGGTAGCCGTTCTTCTTATAACGGCGCAGATCTTTTACAAGCGTCTCAAAGCTGCCGTGATACGGCGCGATTGATTTTGCCGTGATAGAGAATTTATTACCGGCGGCATTGCTTCCTGCAAACAGATCATTTTTCTGCCCGATCGCCGAAAGCGTCACGACATGCCCCGCAGACAGGGCGGCCGCCGTCGTTTCCACGCTAAAGAGCAGTTCCATCTGTCTCGGCAGCACATAGCCTTTTTCCGCGCGGTGCGTCATGCTTTCCCGAAATTCCAGTTCCACCGCATCCGCATGCTCCCGAAGCCGCTGAGGCTCATCCAGCACAAACAGGCTGCTGCCTTTGTCGAAAAAGCCGAGAAACGAAGTCGTATCCTCATAAAAATAACGGATATAGCTTTCCAGATTCAAAAGAGAACGATATTCCAGAATCTGCTCCGTAACCTCCGCCACCTGCGTCTTTATCGTGTGCGCTTCCTCTGTACAGAACCGTTCCCGCAGCGCCCGCTCCGTCTGCTCCCCTTCTTTTTTCAACGCCGCGACGCCTTCCCTGATCCGGTCTTCAAACAGAACCATCTCTGTCGCCGGATAAACGGAAACGCTCGCAAGCGTTTCAATCGACCGCTGACTGAGCACATCAAAGCTGCGGATCGACTCTACCTCGTCTCCCCACAGTTCAATACGGTACGGGTTCTCCTCCGTCAGATCAAAAATATCAACAATGCCGCCTCGCACGGCAAACTGTCCCGGTCCCTCTACCTGATAGACCTTTTCATAGCCTGCTGCGGTCAGAGTACCCGAAAGCTCATGCTCCGGCGCTTCGCCGCCCTTGCGGATATGGACAACGCCTCTGCGCAGCGCGGAAATAGGCGTTTGGTGCGCCATCAGCGCCGAAAATGTCGTCACAACCGTTACCGGTACGCCTTCCAAAATACGGCGCAGTACTTTCATACGCTCCATTGTCAGCCGGTTACCATGCACATCCGCCTGATAAAAGATGAGATCCTTTGCCGGATAAATCACCGTATTCCTATCATAAAACTTATAATCTTCATAAATTTCCTTTGCCCTGATGTCGCTGAAAGTGACAATGATCTTATTGCGAAAGCCGTCGCTCAGCCCATATACCATATGCATTTTCTGGGAATCCACACAGCCGTTCAAGCTGACAGGGCTGTCGGTTTTTCGCAGAAGCTCACGAATTTTTGAAAATTCGCTCATTTCCTCAAAAGGTTGTGTCAGTGCTCTCACTTTTTTCTCCATTCCAAAGCCTTACGGCTTTTTATTATATGCGTTCATTGCCGCATCCGTCTCGCCCTGCACAAGAAGGCGTACCGCCTCCTGCGCCCGGAGCGCGCTTTTTGCAATCGTTTCCTTTTCCCTCTGATTAAAGTGTCCAAGCACATAATCCGCCAGATCATAGCCATTCGGTTTTTCTCCTACGCCTACCTTGATCCGCAAAAACGTATCGCCCAAGTGGGCAATGATACTCTTAATCCCGTTATGTCCGCCCGCGCTCCCCTTCTTACGGATACGCAGCTGCCCGACGGGCATGCTGATGTCGTCATAAATAACAATCAGCTCGTTTTTTTCGTCTATTTTGTAATAATCGACAAGCTCCCGCAGACTCTCGCCGCTTAAGTTCATATAAGTCAGCGGTTTTGCAAGAACTACTTTTCTGCCGTCGATATAGCCTTTTCCGATCAGCGCTTTATGCTTTTTCTCCAGTACGGAAATGCCGTTTTCTTCCGCTATCACGTCTATGACGGAAAAACCCGTATTATGTCTTGTATTTTCGTATTGTTTCCCCGGATTGCCCAGTCCCGCAATAATATGCATAATCGTTTCCTGCCTTCCACAAAAATATCGCTTTTATTCAACGCGTCATTCTTATAGAATAGCAAAGGAGCTGTCAAAAGACAACTCCTTTTCCCTAATGCTTACTCCCTAGTTTTTCATGCTAATCCGCAGATAGCATTGTTGCTCTTAGTAATCAACATTGTCGTCCGGTTCGGACAACGCTTTCTCGTAATGTTCCAAAATAATCTTCTGTATGCCGTCTCTAGTCTCTGAATTGATAGGATGTGCAATATCGCGATATTCTCCATCCGCGGCTTTCTTGCTTGGCATTGCAATGAAAAGCCCTTTCTCACCTTCAATCACCTTGATGTCATGAACTACGAATTCATTGTCGATCGTAATCGATACGATCGCTTTCATCTTACCTTCTTTCGTAATTTTACGAACTCGTACATCCGTTATTTTCATGCATCCTGCCCCCTAACTAACTGGGTACTAGAATCTGTACCTCATATTCTTTTCGATTACGATCTTGATTCCATCTTCGCCTTTATAGCAGGAGTTGGCCGGTATCGTGTCACGGCTCTCAACGATGCAGTTTTCAATGTAAGTATTATCTCCAATATAAACGTCATTTAAAATAATAGAATTCTTGATCGTGCAATTATTACCGATAAAAGCACTCTTAAATACAATGGAGTTTTCTACTGTTCCGTTTACAATACAGCCGCTTGAGATCAGGCTGTTTTTCACATTAGAACCTACATTGTACTTGGCTGGCGGTAAATCGTCAACTTTGGAATATACATCAGGGTACTCATTAAAGAAGTAATTGCGGATATCCGGTTTTAAGAAATCCATGTTCGTATTAAAGTAGTCTTCTACGGAAGCGATATTCTTCCAGTAGCTCTTTATCTTATAACCGTAGATCCGTTTCATGCTCTTATAACGGATCAGGATATCCTTCACAAAATCATATCTGTCTTCTTCCGCGCACTTTTCAAGCAGCTCGATCAACTGACGTCTTCTGATAATATAAATACCGCAGGAGATCGTCCGTGACTTCGCCACGATCGGTTTTTCTTCGAACTCTTCGATCCGGCTCTCTTCATTCATGCGGATTGTTCCGTAGCGCTCCAGACCTTCGCTTCCTTCAATATCCTTGCAGACAACGGTAATATCCGCTTTCTTCTCGATATGATATTCCAGCACCTTATTGTAATCCAGCTTGTAAATGCAGTCGCCGCTTGCGATGATTACATACGGCTCATGGCTGTTTTTCAGAAAATCCATATTCTGGTAAATCGCGTCTGCCGTTCCGCGGTACCAGGAACCGTTATCCGCCGTCACAACAGGCGAAAGTACGGAAAGACCTCCCTGCTTTCTTCCGAAATCCCACCATTTCGAAGAGCTCAGATGCTCGTTCAGGCTGCGCGCGTTGTACTGCGTCAGTACCGCTACCTTTTGGATATGGGCGTTCGTCATATTACTGAGCGCAAAGTCGATGCTTCTGTAGCTGCCTGCAATAGGCATTGCCGCAACCGCTCTTTTCTGTGATAATTCTTTCATACGGTGGCTGTTTCCACCCGCTAACACGATCCCGATTGCTCTCATGCCTTGTCACCTGCCTTAATCAAAGTTTTTCCGCTTGCCAGATAAGCGTTTTCAAAATCTTCGGAGCTTGTCTTACCGAATATCACGGAATTTTTGCCGACTGTAATGCCGTCCGGTATCACGCTCTTTTCTCCGATCGTTACGATACCGTGGTTGTAAATGTGAGGATCCGTCTCGTTCTCCGCTTCCTCGCCGATTCCAAGTTTTACGTTCTTTCCGACTACGACTTCCTCTGCGATAATCGCTTTGTTCAGTTCGCAGTTCTCGCCGATCTCCGTACGGTTCATAATGATCGAATCGCGTACGACCGTTCCTGCGCCGATCGTAACGCCGCAGCCGATTACGGAATTATATACTTTGCCGAGGATCGTGGAACCCTCGCCGATAATGCTCTTTTCTACGACGCTGTCCGCCGAAACATACTGAGGAGGAAGGATCTCGCTTCTCGTATAGATCTTCCAGTACTCTTCATAAAGGTTGAACTCCGGAATAATATCGATCAGCTCCATATTCGCTTCCCAATAAGAATTGAGCGTTCCGACATCCTTCCAATAACCGTTAAATTCGTATGCGTAAAGCGGCGCGCCCTTTCCGTGGCAATACGGAATGACATGCTTACCGAAATCAAGCGCAGGCTGGTCTGCCAACGTAATCAGCGCTTCCTTCAGCGTCTTCCAGTTAAAGATATAAATACCCATAGAAGCCAGATTGCTTCTCGGATGCTCAGGTTTCTCTTCGAAATCCTGAATCTTCTTATTCTCATCCGTGATAACGATACCAAAACGCTTCGCTTCTTCGATCGGGACAGGCATAGCCGCGATCGTGACCTCAGCTCCGTTCGCTTTGTGGAAGTCAAGCATGACTTCATAGTCCATCTTGTAGATATGGTCTCCCGAAAGAATCAGCACGTAATCAGGATTATATGCCTCCATATAATCGATGTTCTGGTAAATTGCGTTCGCCGTACCGGTATACCATTCGCTGTTTTTGCTCTTCTCATACGGCGGAAGAACGGAAACGCCTCCGATATTGCGGTCCAGATCCCACGGAATACCGATTCCGATGTGAGAATTCAGGCGAAGCGGCTGATACTGCGTTAATACGCCTACCGTATCCACACCGGAATTAATACAGTTGCTGAGAGGAAAATCGATGATTCTGTACTTACCTCCAAAAGCAACCGCAGGCTTCGCCACCTTGGATGTCAAAACACCCAGCCTGCTCCCCTGGCCTCCGGCCAGAAGCATGGCGATCATTTCTTTCTTATACATATGTATCACTCCTTACAGTTCATTGGATTATGCCTTTCCTTTTTTCTATTACTAATATACCATGCTTTTACGCAAAAGTGAATTGTTTTTACAATTTTTTTCTTTTTTTCCGTTGATTTTATGTGTAATTTTTACAATATTTTTCCGGTTTTTCATTTTTTTTATTTATTTTATACATCTTTTCACTTTTTCCTTTCTTGTTTCATGGTCCATTTTCCACAATTTAACAGCCCTCCTCTCCTTTCCATGAAAAAATAAAAAATTATTATTTGTTTTTTCTTTCCATATGCGTATAATATGTTATGAAACAATATTATAAATAGGAAAAGGAAGCATTATGTATCAAATCGATTTCAGCAAGCCAATTCATATACATTTCATCGGGATCGGCGGCATCAGCATGAGCGGTCTGGCAGAGATTCTTCTCGCAGAAGGCTTTACCGTATCCGGTTCCGACATGAAGCATTCCGCACTGACGGATATGCTCGAACGCAAAGGCGTTTCCGTCTCTTATAAACAGACGGCGGAAAATCTGACAGACGACATTGACCTCGTCGTTTATACTGCCGCTATCCGTAAGGACAATCCGGAATTTGCGGCGATTGCCGAAAGAGGACTGCCGTCTCTGACGAGAGCGCAGCTTCTCGGACAGATCATGCGCAATTACGAAGTGCCCGTGGCGATCAGCGGCACGCACGGCAAGACGACGACGACTTCTATGGTTTCCGAGGTTTTGCTTGCCGCAGATGCAGATCCGACTTTATCGATCGGCGGCATTCTGCCTTCTATCGGCGGCAATATCCGCGTTGGGAAATCCGGCTATTTTGTTACGGAAGCATGCGAATATACAAACAGCTTCCTCAGCTTTTTCCCTAAGATCGGAATCATCCTCAATGTGGAAGAGGATCATCTGGATTTTTTCAAAGACATTCACGAAATACGCGAATCCTTCCATAAATTTGCCTCTCTCCTGCCGCAGGACGGACTTCTTATTATAAACGGCGGTATCGAAGGGCTTTCCGTCATCACAAGGGATTTGAAATGCCGCGTTGTAACCTTCGGAAACGACGCTTCCTACGATTATTATTATTCGGATCTTACCTTTGACGAAATGGCATGTCCGTCTTTCCTGCTGCACCGCAGAGACGGTCGGACGCAGGCGCTTTCCCTTTCCGTACCCGGCGAACACAATGCGCTCAATGCGCTTGCCGCGGTCGCTCTTTCCGACGCGCTCGCTCTGCCGGAGGAAACCGTATATTCCGCGCTGTCACGTTATCACGGTACAGACAGACGTTTTGAATATAAAGGAACGATCGGCGGCGTAACCGTTATTGACGATTATGCGCATCACCCGACGGAAATTGCTGCAACGCTGCATACCGCAAAAAATTATCCTCACAAGCGGCTTTGGTGTGTCTTCCAGCCGCATACCTATACGCGCACAAAAGCTTTCCTGCCGCAGTTCGCGCAGGCGCTTTCCCTCGCCGATAAGGTCGTACTTGCCGATATTTATGCCGCCCGCGAAAAAGATACGCTCGGCATCAGTTCACGTACTCTGCAGGACGAACTCACAAAATCAGGTAAAGAATGTTTTTATTTCCCTTCCTTTGATGAGATCGAAAATTTTTTATTAGAAAATTGTACAGACGGTGATCTGTTGATAACTATGGGTGCGGGAGATGTCGTAAAAATCGGCGAAAATCTACTCGGGCTTTAGTTATCCACACTATCCACATTTTAAATGCCTTTTTCGGGCTTTTCAGAATGTGGATATTTTTTTAATTCGCCTCCGCTTCAAAACAGCTTGTTTTCTTCGGTTTTTACTATTATATGCGTGGCGGCTTCCCATTTATACATTTGTTCCGTCCACAATTTCCACATTGTCCACAATCCCCGCAAAGCCAGTGTTTTCAAGGCTTTGCGAGAAATTTGCTGTTTCATTTTGAAACATGTTGTGATATAATTTCTTTGCTTTGAAGAATACATACGGATCAGGTGAGGACATGGGAAAATTTACGATATATCGGGAAGAGGAAGGCGCCTTTACGGCGGTTTCCAATCGCTTTATTGACGAATATATGACAGAGGCAAACGATGCGCAGTTAAAGGTATATCTTTATCTTCTGCGTACTTTTCAGGCGAATCAGACGACCGGTCTCTCCGATATGGCGGATTTGTTCAACCATACGGAAAAGGATATGATACGCGCGCTCAAATACTGGGAAAAGAAAGGGCTTCTTATCCTCGGCTATGACGACGCCAAAAATATCTCTTCCATCCGTCTGCTGACGCCGGGCGGAGGGCCTGACAATACGGATACAACGCCCGCACCTGCGCCTGCCGGTCTGTCAGGCGCGGCTTTATCCTCCGGTAAAACGCTGCGGGCAGAAACCGCTCTCTCAGCGCAGACTGCGGATATTGTTCCGCTTCCCGCCGCGCGTACGCAGGCACAGCCGGAAAAGCCTTCCTATTCGCTCGACGATCTCAAAGCATTCCGCAGCAATGAAGAAACCGCGCAGCTTTTATTTATCGTCGAGCAATACATCGGCAAACCGCTGACTTCCAACGAGATGAAGACAGTCCTTTTCATTTATGACAAGCTCGGTTTTTCTGCCGATCTGATCGATTATCTCGTTCAATACTGCGTCGACAAGGGAAAACGCAGTTTCCGCTACATCGAAACTACCGCCCTGAACTGGGCGGAGGCTGATATTAAAACGCCGGAGCAGGCA
>JAGARW010000076.1 GCA_017621975.1 Lachnospiraceae bacterium
ATGCGGATCATGGCAAAATCAACGCCCGCCTTTTTCAAACGATTAAAATTGACGTCCCCGTCGTCCGCCGATACGCTGATGCCGACACGGGACACCTTTTCGCTGTCTTCATAATACTTCATGATCGGATATTGATAAACAAGTCCGGAATAATCATAGGTGTTTTTTGTCAAATACGGGTTGATGCTCACCCATTCTTCCGTTCCGTCCTCCGCGACAAGCTTTGTATGCTTTCCGTCTGTGGAAGGGTCAGTCTTTGTCTCTTCCTCTTCTTTTTTTTGCTTTTCGGCTTTCGCCTCTTCCTCACTCTCCGTCTCGTCATACATATGCCAGAAATCCAGATCGTCGCTTGTCAGCTTACTGCCGGAAATATACGGGTCCGACTCTCCCTCTTCCGCGCCCGCTTCCGTCTCAGACGAGTCCGTCCCCGCGGATGCCCCCGGCTGTTCATTCTGCGCATCTCTGCGGTTTCCGGAAGGCTTCCGGTTCATAAATACAACGGCTCCCACAAGTATGACAACGAACAAAAATACGCCGATCGTCATATATACAAGCGGCGTTCCGCTGTTTCTATCATCAAAATCATCCGATAATTTCATCATATTTTCCTTTCCACGCCGATCCTAAAACTACATTTTATGATATAATATTTCAAAGTAAAAAACAAGTAAGGGGATTTTTCATGAAACGAAGCGTCAAACGCAGCCTGTGCATCCTTCTGTCAGCAGCCGTGCTCCTTTGCAGCGGATGCGGCAAAAACGCGGAACCAGTGTCAAAAACCGAGTTTTATTTTGATACCGTGATTACGATTACGCTCTACGACGATCTGAAGCCGGAGCGCAGCGAAGAAATTTTAAACGGCTGCTTCGCCCTCTGCGAAACGTACGAAGCGATGCTCAGCCGTACAAAAAAAGGAAGCGACATTTGGAACATTAACCACGCGGGCGGCGCTCCCGTTAAGGTCAACGGCGAAACCGCAGCTCTCATTGAAAAGGCGCTCACAGTCTGCAGGCAGACGGACGGCGCCGTTGATATTACGATCGCGCCCCTTTCTTCACTCTGGAATTTTTCTTCCGAGCATCTGACTGAGCAAAAAGAGATTCCGTCGCAGGAGCAGATCGGCGCGCTGCTTCCCCATGTCGATTACCATAACGTTCTCGCAGACGGCGATACGGTGACGCTTACCGATCCTGATGCCTCGATCGATCTCGGCTGTATTGCCAAAGGCTATATTGCCGACCGTCTAAAGCAGTATCTACTGGAAGAAGGCTGCACGAGCGCTATCGTCAATCTCGGCGGCAACGTCCTGACGCTCGGACATAAGCCGGACGGAACCGATTTCCGGCTCGGCATCCAGAAACCGTTCGCCGGAAGCGGCGAATCAATCGCCGTTTTGCCAGTTGCCGATCAGTCGCTTGTCTCCTCCGGCGTCTATGAGCGCTATTTCGAAGAAAACGGCAGACGGTATCACCATCTGCTCAATCCAAAGACAGGTATGCCGGAAAACAACGGACTGCTCTCTGTCTCGATCCTATCGGACTCCTCGACCGACGGAGATATTCTCAGCACGGCGTGTTTCCTGCTTGGCCCGGACGACGGGATGGCATATGTGGAATCCCTGCCGGGCGTCGAAGCCGTTTTTATTACAGAAGATTATTCCCTGCACCCAAGCTCCGGGCTTTCCGGTCTTCTACAAACGCCGTAGGCGTCATATGGACGCAGCTCTGAAACGCCCGAAGAAACGTCGAATAATCCTGAAATCCGCATTCTTCTCCCGCCTTCACCGCAGACACGCCGGAAAGCAATTTTTCCTTCGCCGCCGCGATCCGTTTTTCCGTCATATAACGGTGGATCGTATACCCCGTCTCATTTTTGAACTGCCGCATCATATGATATTTGCTGATATAAAAGGTTTCCGCCAAATCGTCGATCGAAATAGTTTCAAACAGATGCTCTCCCAGATATGTCAGCAGATCGACGATTTTCTGGTTATAGATCGCTCCCGGACGAATTGCCCGCGCCGCCTCTCCTTCCATACAGATACGGTTTACTTCAAGCAAAAACAACCGGAACAAAAGCGACTCTTCTACTGCCCTGCCATACCGCTGCGATCTCTCTTCCATTTCCGAAAGCAGCCTTCCCGCCTTTGTCTGCGCAAACTCGCCAAGCCGTAGTACATACGCTTTTTGCTCCGCCGCCTGCGTAAAACAAAAGAACGGATCGTAGCCGTCCGCCCGGCAGCTTTCCAGGCATTCCTGCGAAATATACAGAATGCTGCGCTCATACGCTGCCGCAGGATCGACCGTCGGCTTATGGATGTCATAACGGTTCACAATGACAATATCTCCCGGCTCCAAAAGATACGACTTTCCCTCGATCATATAAGTCACGTTTCCATGATAGAAAACGATCAGCTTGTAAAAGTCATGATAATGCAGATTCACTTCCCCGACCGCATTGTCCCTTATATGGAACAACCGGAACGGTTCCTGTAGGTAGCCTGTTTTTTCGTAATTTTTCATATCTTTATCATACCGCATTTTTTGCAATAATAAAAGCAGTATTTCTTATTTAAGTATAGAAAAATGCTTGTTATAGTAAAGGTAACAAAAGCGTAGCAGTATTTCTTACCGGACGACAAGAGGTGGTATGTATGGAACTGATCTTCAAGAAATATCATAAATGCGAACTTCATACCGAAAAAAATTATCTGATCTACGATCCGGAACACAATGAAGCGCAGTTTACCGACGAGCTGTTCCGTTCCATTGCGCACAGAAATTTTACGCAGGGCTGTGAAAATCTCCTGATCGGTCCGATCAGAAGCGGCAAAAAAATGACCGTCAGAGTGCTTGACACAGGCGGCAGGGAGGTTTCCGTAAGTCCCAGTACGATGAAAATATTTGAAACCTATTTAAAAGATCAGGGCTATGCGGCAGATACCGCGCCGTCTGAAAAAAACGGCATGATGCCTATGCCCCATACGGCTTGCGAAAACATCCACGAATTTGGTACCGTTTATTATTTTCCGGCATAGGCGCCGGCTCTTTACCGTCCTGCCCCAGTATCTATACGGCAGATCGATTATATTTTATCGGCGAATATATTTTTATAGCCTTCGCCGTAAATTTCAGACGCACTTGTTATAATCATAAAAGCACGCGGGTCCTCTTCCTTAACAACAACTTCTATCTCGGGGGCCTGCTGTTTTTTTGTCACGCACATGATAACCTTTTTCTGCTGGCTGCTGTAGCCGCCCTCTCCCCGAAGATACGTAATGCCTATATCGACTTCCTTCAGAATACGCTCCGCGATCTCATCGGGCTTATCACTGATAATATAGATCAGCTTCGCCTCGTCTCCGCCGTACAGCACAATATCCATAATATAAGACATGACAAAAATAGCGATCATCGCATACAAGGCGATCTCAATATCGCGGAACACGATACCGGAACATGCCGCAACCGCCACGTCCAGTATCATGAAAAGCGAGCCTGTCCGCAAATACGGGTATTTCAGACGAAGCAGCTTTACGACGATGTCCACGCCTCCGGTCGTTGCGCCCGCCCGGAAGATCATGCCGAGCGCAAAGGCGACCAGACCGCCTCCCGTCAGCGCGGCAAGGATCGGCTCCCGCGTCACGGCGTCAAACGGCGCGAGAAGATCCGTCGCTGCCGAGATCACCACGATCGCGTAAGACGTCGATAAGATAAAACGCCATCCGAATTTCCAGATACCGAGCGCGACAAGCGGTATATTGAGCAGCAGGATCAGCGTACCGGTCGGCACGTCTATCATGCGGTTCAGCAAAATCGCAATACCGGTCAGACCGCCCGGCGCGATATTATTCGGATCGAGAAACAGACTGATCCCTGCCGCATAAATGACCGCCGAGCATGTAATCACAATATAATTTTTTATTTCCCGTTTGATATTTTTCGTTTTCATAAAATCCTTTCCGCACTTCCGTTTCTATTTTACACAAACCTTTTATTCCGCTCTGTCCAGAGCTTTTCCGGTATAAACATACGTATAGACATACTGCGTTTTCTCCTGCGTCTGTTTTCCCCTCTCCGTATTGGTATAAAGATACTCCGTTAGGTTTCCCAATTCGTCGTACGTATATGTACGTTCGGAGCTTCCTCCGTTTTCAGAGAAACGTCCTGTTTTCATCCATGTCACATTCTGACGCTCGTCATACGTATACCAGACCTCTTCCTCCGGCGTCTTTTTCCATATGACGTTTCCGTTTTCATTATAAGAATACGCGTACTCGTATGTTTTATCTTCTTCTAAATCAGAGATCGTTTCCTGCGTCTTTTGGCCCGCCGCGTCATATCTCGTTGTTGTAATCCTGGAAGGTTCGCCGCCCGTATCGTCATAATCAAAGCTCTCGCACAGACTGCCGCCGTTCTCTGTCTCCTGCCAGACATATTCCAGACGCGTCTCAAGCTCGCCGTATCTTCGCCGCTCCTCATGCGTAAGCCGTTCCTTTCCGTCATATTCGTATACAACTTCCCACACGATCTCTCCGTCTGTCTTCTCCGCATAGCTGATCCTGCTGCCGGCTGCGTTATACTCGGTCTGCGACGCAAAGGTTTCAAATTCCGTTCCCGATTCCGAAAACGTAACGATCCGCTGCGACGTCTCTTGACCGCACGCGCCGTAGGTATAGCTTTCACGACGGTAAAGCGTTCCTTTCCCATCGTACATCCCGGTCTGCAACAGTCTTCCGCTTTCGTCGTATTCGTTGATCACGGTATCGCCCGGCAGCCTTTCATCGGCAAAATAATAATCCTCCCGAACACAGTTTCCCGCCCTGTCATAGCTTCTTTTCGTCCGACTGACGACCTCTCCGTCCTTCTTATAATGGATCCGCTCCGTCTCGTTTCCCGCTTCATCAAACAGAAGTCGTTCCGCAGCGTATCCGTTTTCATAGGTAACGCGCGATACTACCTTCAGATGCTCCGCAACGCTCTCATAAACAGCCTC
>JAGARW010000077.1 GCA_017621975.1 Lachnospiraceae bacterium
AATGTGTGGAAATTTCTTATCCGTCATTTTATCAGGATATGAAATCGCTGTTCTGACAAAACGCTTATAGCGCCCGAATTCTATGAATAAAAAAGGCTCCCGGTTCTGCCTTCGCGAAACCGGGAGTCTCTTTGAAACCACACAAAAATCCATTTACATGTAAAAAAGTTTTTGTTATATTTTATGTTGCCGATACGGCTATGCTGCCGGTGCAACCGGTACAGCAACTACTGCTACCTGGCATAAAGCCGGAAGCACTACCGCCACGTTTCCGTCAGGAAGTACAGTAGGCACTACGACTGTCAGATTTCCAAATGCGTCAACAACAAGAAGCGCGCTTCCTGCAGGGATTGAATTTGCTGCAAAAACTGTCGTTACAGCCTGCGCCGGATCGATTCCTGCCGCCGCATATGCAAACGTATCTGTTACAGCAACGCCGAATACCTGTGCAACCGTGGTAAAAGCTGCTTTTGTTTCCGCCGGTGACGCCGCTACGCTTACACTTGCGGAAACACTCTGACCGTCAGATGTAATGACTGCCTGAGCCGGCTTGTAGGTTGCCGTTACCGCCGCATTTGCCGCCGCCTGCGCGGAAGCTGCGGAAGAAGAGCTGCTGCTTGAAGAAGCCGCAGAGCTGGAACCTCCTCCTGATGATTTATGGCTAGATTTGTGGCTGGAGCTGCTCGTTGAACTATTGCTCGTCGAGCTTGGACTCGGCGCCGCAAAAGCCGTCAGAGAAACAGAAGCCATCATCATAACAGCCAATGCAACTGCTAAATATTTTTTCATAGCAATCTCCTCCTTTCCTCATAATTGATATGTGGTTTCTATATCAACTCATTTCAGAGCTAATACCAATCGCTTATTCCTCTGTCTCCTCATAAAAGAGCGTAAGGATTAGTTCGTACAAAGCGTCTTTATCCGTATAGAATTCTTCATATACATCGCCCATAACAGTCTTACCCGGCACTTTATACACATCCATACTGCCGAAATCAAAACCTGCCGCCATCGAAGCAAGATAAGTGACCTTCTCCGCATTCAGATCAGTGACCATATAAGGCTGCAGCTCCCGAAATAGTACAAGCGGAAGCGCCGGATTTCCTTTTAATTCCGACTTTGCCTTCTGAATCAGCGCATTAATGTACTGCTTCTGGCGTTCCAATCTGCCCGCCGCGCTGCCGAATGCATTTGTATCCCGTCCCCGCACATAAGTAACTGCGCTGCTTCCTGTCAAGTGTACGGTTTCCCCTTTGACAAGCGTCTTATCCCACTTTGTCATATCCTCCAGAACAACTATGTCTACGCCTCCGACTGCATCATTGATCCGGGCGATCGAACTCATATTGACCGCACAGTAACCGTTGATCGGCAGCCCGAACAGCAGATTCGAAACTGCCTTTTCCATATAAGCCGCGCTCTTAACCGTACCGTCCCCATAACCATGCTGCACGCAGATCTGCGCTGTAACAGTCTTCGTATATTCACCGTAATAATCATATACATCTACATCCGCCATTGTATTTCTGTCGATCGCCAGAATCTGCATCTTTTTATTATGCGGATTCAGAATCAACAGAAAAATAGCGTCTGCGGAACCGCCTTCGAAGCCTTCCGTATATTCCTGTACCGTTTCGCTTCTCTGATCGATTCCCATAATCAGAAAAGTAAGGATGTCCTCGTTAAAGTCATACGCTTTTCCATCGTAATAGACTCTGCCCTCTTTTTCTGTCTTATTGCCTTCTTCCTTTTTAAGCTCCTTTTCTGTCACAGCTTTCTTTCCCGTACTGCCTGTCCTTTCCTCTCCGGCGTCCCCATCCTGAGGACTATACTGACTCATTTTCATGCTGTCGGAGCTGCCAACGCGGTCCTGTACAAGCTGCTGCCTGCCCGCGGCATGCATTGCAAGCAATGCCCATACAGAAACAACAACTAAAATAAGCAGAACTGTCATACAGGTAATTCCAATCCGCGCAGCCTTTTTGTGCCGTTTCGCCCTACGTTCTTTCTGTCCTTTATGCTTTTGTTCTATATTTTTCCGTTCTTTTCGCTTCCGCGTTTTTTGTTTCACAGAATCTTCCTGCTTTTCCGGTTGTCTTTTAGTCATAAAAATACCTGTTTCTGCGCATACTAATCATCCGTTTCTTTACTGTTTCTTATCTTATCACATCTTCTTTCAAAATGGAAGTTTAAAATTGTATTTTTATATACGTTTTAAACTTCAAATGTAAACACAGTTAATATCTGCTTCATGCCATCAAGAGATTTTCTGTAATAAAAAAAAGAAGCTCCCGTTAAGGAACTCCTCTTTTAGCTTAACCTTATGTTCTTTTTATAAAAGATATTTCTCTACGCTCTTAAGCGCCTCTTCCACAACCTGATGCATATCAAAATACCGATACAGGCCAAGACGTCCGCCGAAAATAACCTTCGTTTCCCCCTCCGCCTTATGCCGATACTGCTCATACATACGGTTATTTTTTTCGTCGTTCATTGGATAATACGGTTCATCTCCATGCTTCCATACGTGCGGATACTCTCTTGTGATAACCGTCTTAGGATTAACGTGTCCGTTCTGACACTGAAACTCAAAATGCTTGTGTTCGATGATTCTTGTATAAGGGATCTCATATTCCGTATAGTTCACGACCGCATTTCCTTGATAATTTTCCATATCCAGCACTTCAGTCTCAAACCGCAGACTGCGGTATTCCAGTTCTCCAAAGCAATAATCGTAATAAGCGTCGATCATTCCCGTATAAACAATCTTGTCCGCTAATGCAGACAATGTCTCTCTGTCTTTCAAAAAATCTGTTTCCAACCGGACTTCGATCCCATCCAGCATTTTTTCGATTATCCGCGTATAACCGCCAATCGGGATACCTTGGTACGTATCATTAAAATAATTGTTGTCATATACAAAACGAACCGGCAGACGCTTGATGATAAACGCCGGCAGTTCCTTCGCCTGTCTGCCCCACTGCTTTTCCGTATATCCCTTTACAAGCTTCTCGTAAATATCCCTGCCTACCAGACTGATCGCCTGTTCCTCCAGATTTGCCGGAACCGTAATCCCTGCCTCATCGATCTGCTCCTGTATTTTTGCCCTTGCCTCCTGCGGCGTCTTTACGCCCCACATGGCATGAAACGTATTCATATTAAAGGGCATATTGTACAGTTCGTCCCGATACCGCGCCACCGGAGAATTCGTGTAGCGGTTAAATACGGCAAACTGACCCATATAATTCCATACCTTCTCATTAGACGTATGAAAAATGTGCGCGCCGTACTGATGCACTTGAATTCCTTCGATCTCCTGCGTATAAATATTTCCGCCTACATGGGAACGCTTGTCTAGCACAAGCACTTTTTTCCCTCTTTTTGCTGCTTCATGAGCGAAAATGCTGCCGAATAATCCGGCTCCTACAATTAAAAAATCATATGACATGCGGCTCCTCCTTTTTTCTTCTGCCTCTGCTCATTTTATTTTGTATCTCATTCAAATTCTTTCCCTGTATATAGTCCGAAAAAACAGCCGCATAACCGCTTGAAAATTGTCGGTAAATCACCTTTTCCGGGATATGGCTTTCAACACACGCATAATACCATGTAAGCAAAACCATATCCGCCCGTTCCTGCGGTCCCTCTCCAAAACGAAGAACAGCTGCATATACAAGCAATAATACTACGGCAGCCACAATCATTGGAGATGCAGCCATCGAAAACAATTCTGTTAAAGACCCCAGACTATCCATCCATCTTTCCGGGACGGAAACTCTGCTGTAGTACTCGACCGCCTCTTTTCCCATTTGCACCGAAAGACTGGCAGTTCTGACCAGATAAGCAAGTACTGCTGCCAGAAAGAGAAGCATAACGGTCAGAAGTCTTCCCGCTTCTTTTCCCCGCTTCCATTTCTCATGACTGACATGCGTTCCGGTGCCTCGCTGCCGCAGGCAGACAAGCAGCAGCTTCTGCGGACTCGTCTTAAAAAAAGAACCCGTGATTGCTTTGTCGCATTGTTCAAAAATCTTTCTGCATTTCAGTCTTTCATCAGCTCCCGCAAGCTTACGGCTGAGCTTGGCACAAATCAATTCCGCCAGGAGCTTCCTTATCACAAAATCTTCCCTCAGCCGCGGATTATATACGTTAACCGATGATAATGTGTCCGAAATCATCATGTTGGCGTCATGAAGTCTCATACTCTTTCCCATAAAAAACTTGGCAACGAGCAGATCAAAAAAAGATTTGTGTGCGAACGCTAATCCGTTATTGACATAGTCATTCACCAAAATACCGCACGTACGCACATCGTTGATAATAGCAAGCATCGAGTTAATGTCCTCACGGGCAAAGTCCCTGACTGACTTTCCGTTCCTCAGATTCAGAAATACCGGATTTCCGCTACTGAGCTGATCCGGGAACATATAGATCAAATCTACGATCGTTTCCTTAAAAGATTCCTGCGTAATCGCCGCCGCGCCCATTTTATACATCCTGGCGGCAACTCCTATCATAAAATATTCCCGTTCTGCAGGAGATAAATAAAAGTATACGCCTTGTTGTCCCTTTCCTGTCTGACGCTCAAAGCAATTCTGCAAGAATTCATTGATAATAACCGCCGAAGACAGATTCCGGTATTTCTTTTCCAGTTCTCTCTCTTCCCATATCAGACTGACAAAAAACAAATGAGACGGACGGCTGATCAAATCCAAAAAAGAATCCGACGTCTTATTTTCAATAACAGCCTGAATCCCTTTGCGTACAGATTCTTTTGCGCCGCGCAGCGCAAGCATAATCTGCTCCTGATCAAACGGCTGCAAAAAGAGACCTTCGCAGTACGGAAGCTGTTTTGTCACAGGATGCAGTCCCAAAGCTCCCTGCATTTCCTCAGAACTCAGAAAATAATTAGGGCGTCCGGTAATCATCACCTTGCTCTTCGGCGTTACAAGAGACCACAGGCTTTTAAAGTGAAGCTTCCTGATATCGTCATTTCCAACCAGATCCATTTCATCGAAACCGTCAAAAATAAGCAGCAGACGTCCGTTGGAATTCAAAAGCATGAGCGCCTCCGCATTGATTCCATATTGCGTTGCAAAATAAGAAAATATCTCCGCCTGACTGGAATTTCTTGGAGATTTGTTTCGAAGCGGAATCCAGATAGGAATCCTGCCGCCTTTCTCTTGTATCATCCGGTAAGTCAGCCAGATTGAAAACATCGTTTTTCCCTGTCCAAAATCCCCAAGAAGCGCAAGCTGCCGCATTTCCGGCTTTTGCAGCCACGCTTCCACATAGCTGTGAAGCCGGAACGTTTCGTCGCTCCCCTCCAGCTTGCAATATGGCTCCACATAAATATCTTCCATCCGAAACTGACTTTCCATTAAAGGCTGATGATACAGCGTATCTATTGCATGGTAATATTCGGAGAAATCTGCCAAACGATCAAGCGCATTGTTTTTGAACATATATTTCACATGACTGCCTTCTATATCATCCGTATAATCTTCCCCTCCATTCTCCTTCACAGCAATAATAATATGAAAATAATCATCATAAAACCGACGAATATAATGGAGAAAAGCCAACGCTTCTTCTCTCTTAGGAAGACTGTTCACACAATAAATTGCTATCTTAAGGCTGTCCGCATAAGAGGAAATAAAGCAATGCTGCTCTGCATGCCAGTCATTTTTAATATCTATATGCGCCTGATTCGATATCAGCGTATACATTCTGGCAAACTCAATATGCCATGCAAGCTCACTGGTTATGTTATTTTCCTGATATTCTACAGGCTCTTTTAATTCCTCATACTCCAGCAGATCATAATTTTCCCGGAAGGACCGTGCGGCAACCAGAAAAAAATCCTTTAGCATATTGCTTTCTTCCAGTCCCTGCGTATCCTGCCTGTACTGCCGCCTGCTGACAGGTCCTTTCCATTGCAAATATGTATTTCCCACCGCCCAACAGCAAACAAAAAACACCACGACTGCCAGAACTCTGCTGGTGATTGCAACAGCAGACGATTCCGCCGTTTTCATTCCAAACAGTCCCGCAACAAAATCCCAAAACGAGTAGGGAGCCATAATTGCGGCAACCGTATCGCCAGCCAACGCAATCAACAGAGTAACGCATTTAAACGCATAATATTCCCGGACCTTCTTTTCTTTCCCTTGCTTCGCTCTGGATACAATATTGACCAACATCAGCAAAAGCGCAGCCGCTAATCCGAAGATAACCGCAAAAAATATCATATGCCCATCCTCCTGTCATTCTCCGCCTTCTGCCTTGCAATGTTAAGTAAAATCCCCAACAAAGCAAAATCTGTCAAAAGCCCTGTCCCGTTGTAGCTGATAAAGGGCAGAAAAACGCCAAACGCAGGAATCATATTCGCCGCCGTAAATAAATGCAATATCAGCATAACCGAATATCTTACCGTAATGGCAGCGGCAATGTAAAATCCATATTTATCTACCGACCGGCAGGCAATTTTAAAAGCCGCACCAAGAAAGATACAATAAACAAACAATATCTCAAGCGCCCCAAACCAGCCGATCTCACGCGTTATTCCCGCTATAATATAGGTCGAATGCGCATCCGGCAGACAATAAGCCGTTTTGCCTTCTCCAACCCCAACACCGAACATGCCGCCGGAAGCAATGCTGTACATCGAATTCACGATCTCATATCCTAAGTCATACCGTTCCATAAAAGGATCAAGCCATACGTCAATCCGCTTCGGCACATAATATCTTTTTTGTATGATACAAATGATTCCTGCCGCGGCAGGCGCGGCAAATGTCAGCGCAGCTTTCCATTCTTTGATAAAAGCTATCGGAAATATGATTATAGCAAACAGCATCATTCCCTGAAAATCCCCTATCAGACAAAATAAAGCTGCAAACGCCAGGCAGCAGCTTACTGCCTTTACGCTGAATATGTTTTCATGCTGCAGTATGCCTACAAACATGAGAATGGATACCGTCAATATAAGCTGGGACATATTAATCCAAACGCTTCCGATCTGAAAATAACCTCTGTTACTCCCTCCCAAATTCATAGCAAAGTTTAAAATAATAATAGCGACCGCCATAAAAAATATCCACAGGTATATGGTATACAGCCTGTGATAATCGAACCTTGAAAGCAAAAACGCACAAACCAGACCGCACACAGCATAAGTGCTTTGCCTTATTAAATAAAAAGTCTCTATACAATAAGCATTATCCGATTTCGTAAAATCATAAATAAAAATAATCCCGACGATCGTCAAAACTATGGCGGTAAATAGTAGTATCAAGTTTTCTCTGGCTGTATATAAGCGTCTCATGCGCATTCCTCATCAGTTGTACAATAAGTACATACCATACCTGTTCTTAAATCATAGCAAACTTACAAATCACCTATTTGTTATTATATCACCCTTTTATTGAAAAAGCACCTGCCCTTAGTATTGAAAGCGATTATCAGAATTGCTCAATACTTTTTATCTTGGCAGCAGTTCGTTTTGTTTCAGCACCTCGATCACAGTAGCCATCTCATCGTTCAGCTTATGAAGTTCTTGCCTGATACTTCTTTCTGCGACTTTCACATCAAGCTGTAGATTGTCGAGTTTTTTTGCAGTACGATTTTGCTTTAATTCTATGACGTCAAGACGATCTTGAATGGATTTGAATTTCCCCTCGTATTTCTGATCCATACTTTCAAGTCTCTGGTCGATCCTCTCAAATCTCTGATCAATCGCATCAAATTTCCGATCGATCCCTTCAAATTTTTGATCAATCCTTTCAAATCTCTGATCGATCATATCAAGTTTCTGATCGATTCCTTCAAATCTCTGGTCGATCCCGTCAAATTTTTGATCAATCCTTTCAAATCTCCGGTCGATCCCGTCAAATTTCCGATCGATCCCTTCAAATTTCCGATCGATCCCTTCAAACCTCTGGTCAATCGCATTAAATCTCTTGTCGATCGTATCAAATCTAGGTGAAAGCACCTCTTCGATTGCTAATAAATCCTCTCTTGTCAGCATTTCCTGCATTCTCCTTTCTACATAGATA
>JAGARW010000078.1 GCA_017621975.1 Lachnospiraceae bacterium
AAGAACCGCGGCAGGCGGCAGGCGCGGCAGCGCGAAGAGATATGGCAGACGCGAGAGAAAAATAACGCGGGCAGCGGCAGGCGCGGCAGCGCGAAGAGATATGGCAGACGCGAGAGAAAAATAACGCGAGCTGCGGCAGGCGCGGCAGCGTCCGGCATCATTGAGAAATAACAGACAGGTGAAGTTATGGAGCAGAATATTGCGATTCAGGTCAAGGACCTGAACAAAATATATAAATTATACGACAAGCCGATGGACCGGTTAAAGGAGTCGCTCGGTTTGTCGCATAAAAAACGTTATAAGGAGCATTATGCCCTGCGCGGCGTCAGCATGGACATCAGGCAGGGAGAGACGGTCGGCATCATCGGTACGAACGGTTCCGGCAAATCGACGATACTGAAGATCATCACAGGCGTTTTGAACCCGACGTCCGGCAGTGTGGAAGTAGACGGCAGGATTTCGGCGCTTCTGGAGCTTGGCGCGGGCTTTAATCGGGAATACAACGGGATTGAAAACATTTATCTGAACGGTACGATGATCGGCTTTTCAAGAGAAGAGATCGACGCGAAATTAGACGGTATTCTTGAGTTTGCGGACATCGGCGATTATGTATATCAGCCGGTCAAGACGTATTCGAGCGGTATGTTCGTCCGTCTGGCGTTTGCGGTTGCAATCAACATTGATCCGGAAATCCTGATCGTTGACGAGGCGCTTTCGGTAGGGGACGTATTTTTTCAAGCGAAATGTTATCATAAATTTGAAGAATTTAAGAAAATGGGGAAGACGATTCTCTTTGTCAGCCATGATTTAAGCAGTGTCAGCAAATACTGCGACCGCGTGATTCTGTTGAATAAGGGAGAAAAGCTGGCGGAAGGTTCTCCGAAAGAAATGATCGATATTTACAAGCAGGTTCTTGTCGGTCAGTACGCCGTGGCGGAGGAAGAGCACGGAACGAATCTGCTTGACGATGAAGAGATTAGCGCAAAGGCAGCCCAGAAGGCGGCGAATGCTACGCCGCGGAAGGTAGGAGATGGTCATGGCGCGGACAAACAAGGCGAAACGGGCGGATCGGAACAGAGAAACGACAGTGCGGGGTATGAAGATGCGGCGGCAGAGACGCTCGAATACGGGACAAGGCAGGCAACGATCACGGAATGCTATATTACCGACGATAAGGGGATGCATACGAACGCCGTCTTAAAAGGGAGCCGTTTTTCCGTGCATATGAAGGTGGCGTTTCACGAAGACCTGCCTGCGCCGATTTTTGCATGTTCGATTAAAAATGCGCTTGGCGTGGAGATCACGGGAACAAATTCGATGGTCGAGAAGTCCTTTCTGGAACCGGCGCGCGCGGGAGCGGTCATGGAAGCCGTCTTTACGCAGGAAATGAACCTGCAGGGCGGGGAATATCTGATCTCGCTCGGACTTACAGGGTATGAAGGCGATCGGTTCGCCGTATACCACAGATTGTATGACGTGATGAATATTACCGTTATATCCGATAAGAACACGGTAGGCTATTTTGATATGAACTCGGAAGTAACAGTGAAGAGCATAGAGTAAGACCAGCATAAAAGAATAGGGGAAACGATGATAGAAAAGATAGGCAAGGTTACAATAGACGATACGCATTATCCGGGAGAAGACTTTTACTGTGACGGCGCGGTAGAGGACGAGATTTTAAAGATCGTACGGGAAAACGCTCCTTCCGCATATGGGAGGATCATTGAAGAGAGAAAGAACTGGCCGATTCTGTACCATCTTTCGCACCTTAGGGAAAATATTGTAAACTGGATTCCGGTTGGGAAAACGGATAAGGTGTTGGAGGTCGGCTCCGGCTGCGGCGCGATCACAGGCGCTTTGTCTGCAAAGGCGGGGAGCGTTACGTGCGTTGAGCTTTCGAAGAAGAGAAGCCTGATCAATGCATACCGCCATCTGGACTGTGAAAATGTAACCATAAAATTAGGTAATTTTCAGGAGATCGAGCCGGAACTTGCCTGCGATTATGATTACATTTTTTTGATTGGCGTTTTTGAATATGCACAGAGCTACATCGGCGGCGAAAAGCCGTTTGAGACGTTTCTGGCGATTATGAAAGAGCATCTTGCGCCGGGCGGCAGGCTTGTGATCGCGATCGAGAACCGGTTCGGGCTCAAATACTGGGCGGGCTGCAAGGAAGATCATCTTGGCACGTACTTTGACGGGATTGAAGGGTATCCAAGAGGCGGCGGCGTGCGTACCTTTACCCGCAGAGGTCTGGAAGAGATCTGCAGGGCAAACGGGATTACGGAGTATTCTTTTTACTATCCGTATCCTGACTATAAGTTTATGACATGCGTCTATTCGGACGAACGCCTGCCGAAGGCGGGGGAGCTTTCCGACAATATGCGTAATTTCGACCGTGACAGGCTGCTTTTGTTTGACGAGAAAAATGTGTTTGACAGCCTGATCGGAGAGGAAATGTTTCCGCAGTTTTCAAATTCCTATGTGCTTGTGATCGGCGAGCCGCTGCCTGTGACTTATACGAGATTTTCGAACGACAGAGCTCCGGAATATGCGATCCGCACGGAAATACGGAAAACGAAAGAAGTGGGCGGGAATCAGGGAAAAGCGGGAGATGAGGCGGCTGGACTGGAAGTGAGGAAAATCCCGCTGACAGAAGAAGCTAAGGCGCATGTCAGGAAGCTGGAAGAGACGTATCATACATTGGAAGAGATGTATCGGGGCAGCGGACTTTTGGTTAACCGGTGCAGGATGGACGGAGACGAGGCGGTTTTCGAATACCTTCCGGGCAAAACGCTGGAAGAGCTGTTGGACGGCTGTCTGGAAAGGGGCGATACGGCGGGCTTTCGCAGGCTGTTCGACCGGTACTGCAAATATGTCAGATACCCGAAAAACGCGCCGATCTGCGATTATGATTTGATTTTTCCGAACCTTATTATACAGGATGACAAATGGCATCTGATCGACTATGAATGGATTTCGGACGGGCAGGTATCGCCGCAGGAGCTCATTCTGAGAGCTCTGTATTGCTACGGCATCGGCGCGGACAAGCGGAAGCAGACAAGTCTTGCGCTGATCGGAGAGATCATGGAAGAGAGCGGAGGCGGCGAAACGGGCTCCGGGACGGAGCGGGCGGCCAGTAGTGAAGAAATGCGCTGGGAAGAAGCCTTTCTGGAAGAGATCGTCCGTAAGGAAAAGGCGTTTCAGAAACGTTCGACCGGAAACAGGATGTCGATGGTAGAGATTCGCAATGAGATTGCCTGTCCCATCGTACCCGTTGCAGAGCTTTCGCACCGCTACATGGAGGAAGAGACCCGGAACAGGGTTCAGATTTATGAGGACTGCGGCGCAGGCTTTTCGGAAGAAACGTCCTATTTCCTGCCGCAGAGCTGTCGGGACAGAAAGCCGTTTACGATCGAACTGGAAACCGGAGCAAAGTGCAGGTCGCTGCGGATCGACCCGGCTCTTGACTACTGCGTTGTGCGGGCGATTTCTTTACAGATTGACGGAACGGAACGTTCGCTTTGTGAAAAAGATATTTTGTTAAATGGAGATTTAATTTCTGACGATACGGTTGTTTTTGCGACGCAGGACCCGAATCTTACGATCTGCGGTCTGGACAGCCGCAAAGACGTAGAGGAGAGAGGACATCGCGTGCATGCGGAGCTTGAGGTGACGCGGCTTTCTTACGATGTGGCAAAAAGCCTTGCAAAACAGGAGCGGAAAGCGGACGGACAGGGAATTTTTTCCGCGCTTTTCAGGAAGTGAAAGAGTATTATGGCGTTGCGGCAAATAAAAGAACGGATTCAGAATAAATTAAATAACATATGCTATGAAAAATATGAGCGTGAAGTGACGCGTCAGGAGGACAGTTACCGGCAGTGGTATCTCGGAAGCGAGACGTGGAAGGCGCGGCGTTTTCCGAAGCCGGATCCGGAGATCGTTATTTTTGCCGACAGGGGCGGCGTGACGGAGAAAAAAGCGGCGGGCGTTGTGACGGCGTTTTTCCGGGAGCATCCATATGTGCAGATCGCTTATGCGGACGAGGATTGTATAAAAGAAAACGGCAGACGGTATGCGCCGTGGTTCAAGCCGCAGTGGTCGCCGGATACATTCGACAGTTTTCAGTATTTCGGACATTTTTTTGCGGTACGCAGGGAACTGCTTGACGGTATTCCAGCACGGGAATGGGAAAGCTGCCTTGCGGACTGCAGCGGTCCCGAATGCTATCTGCTTCTGAAAAAGCTGACGGCGAAGGTGACGCAGAGACGCTTTATCCGCGCCAATGATAAACAAAAGGAGATTGCGCCGATCGGCAAGGTGCTGATCCATATGAAAGAAGAAAAAGCGGACGCGGAGTTTGTCCGGGCGCAGCGGCGCAGCGGAGATTTGCAGGGGCGGACTGAGCAGGGAACGGAGCCGCTGATTTCCATTCTGATTCCGTCCAAAGACAATCCGCATGTGCTTCGTACCTGTATTTCCAGTATACGGGAGAAGACAAAGCTGGAGAGCGGGGACGGTCTGCGTCTTGCGCTTGAGATTATCGTTGTCGATAATGGCAGCTCTTCTGAAAACAGAATTCTGCTCGAAGCAATGGCGCGCGAATATGACTTTACTTATTTATATGAGCCGATGCCGTTCAATTTTTCAAAAATGTGCAATCTCGGCGCAGCCCGGTCTACTGGGAATTATCTGCTGCTTCTGAACGACGATATGGAGATCATAGAGCCGCTCTGGCTGCTGCGTTTGTTTGAAAAGGCTTCTCTGCCGCATGCGGGCGCGGTTGGAGCGAAGCTGCTTTATCCGGGCAGCGATGTAATTCAGCATATCGGCATTACGAACATTCGGGTCGGTCCTGTGCATAAGCTGCTGAAACAGCATGATGAAAATTGTTATTATCATGGTCAGAACAGGCATATTTATGATATGATAGGAGTAACGGCAGCCTGTCTGCTCGTTGCAAAATCAAAATTTGAAGAGGCGGGCGGTCTGTATGAGGGCATGGCAGTCGCTTATAACGATGTGGACTTTTGCTTTGCGCTGTATGATCTTGGCTATTACAATATACTGCGCAATGATGTCGTGCTCTACCATCACGAATCGTTGAGCCGCGGCGACGACAATCTTTCCGATGAGAAATGGGTGCGTCTGCTTAAGGAAAAGGATATTTTGTATCAGCGGCATCCTCATTTGAAAGGCTATGATCCTTTTTACAGCAGAAATCTGGCGGGGCATTCCAATCTGTACCTGTCGAATTTTCAGTATGAATTCGAAAGGCGGGACTGCTACCGGGATGTGAAGCCGTGGCGCGGCGGCGATCCGGCTGTATGGGAAAACGGCTGTCTGACCGTTACGGTGGAGCACGCAAGAGTCGAAAAAAAGCTGGAGACGACCGACCGGGATGATGTATACTGGATCGAAGGGTGGTCGTATGTCCTCGGAATGGACAACTGCCGCTACAGGCGCAGGCTGCTGCTGCACGGAAGTGCGGGACAGGTCTATGAGGCGCAGGTGTTTGACCGTTATCGGGAAGACGTGGAGGCGATTCTGCCGCAGCAGAAAAACGTAGCGCTTGCCGGATTTGTCTGCAGGTTCTGGAAAGGCGCGCTTTTGCCGGATACCTATACCATAGCGGTACAGTCTCTGATTCGAGCAGGCGTCCTCAGCAAGTACCGCTATGGTATAGGTATCCGGCAAAAGCGCGCCTTTCCAGAACCTGCAGACAAATCCGGCAGGCGCTACGTTTTTCTGCTGCGGCAG
>JAGARW010000079.1 GCA_017621975.1 Lachnospiraceae bacterium
GGTTTTACAGGAATACGCTCAAAAATACGGTGTGATCCTTGACGAAAACGACCTGGAACATTTTGACGATCAGGTGCAAACGCTAAAAGACAAAATTTATGATACATACACCTGGGAGAACAACGGGCAGAATGTGCTTTCCTCTGCGGCGACGGACGCGGAAACCTATCAGAAGCAGGAGGCGCGGATTCAGGCGGCACAGGACGAAGTGGATGCGTATGAGGATTTGAGAAACCGTCCGGATTTTTCGGACAAATCAAATGTAAATTCTGAATATGGACAGTTAGGAAACCGGCTATATAATGGGGCGGACGATATCCGTTATGACGTGATTAATAACCTCGGAAGTGCACGGGCAGCTGCAACATCCGGAACACTGTCTGCTTCGGCAGAAGAGTATCTTCCGCTTCTTGAGATGACACCGCAGGAAGTGCAGATCTATAACTATCTCTATGATCCAAACAATAAAGCCGCATCGGATGCGTATCTTGAAAAATTAACACCAATTCTAAACAAGCGACACGCGGACACGCTCTCTGAAAATCTTTCGGACTACGCTTCGCAAAACGCAGGAACCGCAGCCTTGGCAAGCGTGGGTTCTGCCCTTTTGACTCTTGAAAAAGGAAGAGGAATTGGGTATGCCCTGACACAGTCAATGAAAGGAGAAGAAGCCGATCCATACAGCCCATATTTTGATGCGACACGTGCACAGTCCACAATCCGCGGAACAACCGGGGAGATGATTCAGGAAAATGTCGGCGGGTTCGGAGGAGAGGCGCTTTCTTTCCTCTATGACACGGGGATGTCTTTTGTGGACTCTGTGGGGTCTGCTGCTGCATTTGGACCGGGAGGGCTCTCGTTGATTGGCCTTTCCGCTGCTTCTGATACTTCCTACGACGTATTACAGCGCGGCGGAAGTACAACACAGGCACTCGTTTCCGGCGGGCTTGCAGGCGCTGCAGAGGGAGTGTTTGAAAAGATCGGGCTCGATAATTTGTTTGGCGCTGCAACACCTGGTGTTCGCCGGTCTTTAATTAAAACAGGATTAAAGCAGGCAGGGATAGAAGGCACGGAAGAAGCGCTGACGGAAGTCGCAAACTTTATTTCCGATACCCTTGTCATGGGAGATCTCTCCAACTACCAGACGGAAGTCCGGCAGTATATCTCACAAGGTATGACGCAGGAAGAAGCAAAACAGAAAGCCACACAGACGTTTGCACAGAACGTCGGCCTTGCTGCGCTCGGCGGGGGATTAATGGGCGGCGTGTCCGGAACTGTTGCGGGCGCTGTCGGAAATTACCGGACGGATGGAGAAAACAGGGGCTTTACAACTTCTCAAAGCGGGGATATGATAGGGACAGAAGGACTCGGGGGGGCCTTACCGCGGGAACGGATTGTCGGGGACGTTACCTACCGGTACACGGAGACGGCGCCGGAGGCGTATTCTCCCCGGTCGCAGGAAATCAAGGCCGGGTTTGACGAGCTGGGCATTGAGAGTATCGTGACAGACGGGGCGGCGGAGAGCGAGCGGAACGGACGGACGGTCACCCAGCGCGGACAGGCTTCCACTTTAAAGGACGGGAGCGTCCTTCTGCGCAATGACGCGGACGACAATCTATATTCCGGTGAATTTGTCGGGCATGAGATGTACCATGTCGGAAAGACACGGCACGCGGCGGAATCGCAGGCGTTTTATGATAGTGTTGCGGAAAGCGGAAATATTGATTTTCAAAGCGAAGCGTTTCGGGATATTCTTGACAGAATTGATGAAATGTACTTTGGCGGAAATTTGGATTTTGCTACTGACTATGCGAAATTTTACGAGGAATTTACCGGTTACGTCAGCGGAGATTTAAAAGAGAATAACGGGACGTTAAGTGCGTACTATTCGTCCATGTTTTACGATCCAACGGCAGTGTCAGAGGCATGGACGACAATGCACACTTTGTTTTTGGAGGACGGAAAGAGAGGTACACAGAATGGCAGACAAGAAAACATACGAGGAACAGAGAGAGCACGTGCTGAAGTCAATAGACGCCTATTATGGGGTAACGGATCCGAAACCGCTTTCGGAGGAGAAGAAGCGCAGGAATCGGGAATTACTCGACCAATTAGCCGCGGAACAGGAGCGCAAGCGCAATACTACGGAGAAATAGCAAATTCCGCTGTTGCAACAGGGCAGGAAATCGCGAACGCAGGCGAGCAGGGAAACAATGCCTATCTCGGATTTAACGGCGCAGAGGGGCAGAATCGCGCAGGATTGCACGCTCTGCAGACGGAACCGGAAAGTGAGGTTTCTACAGACGCTACCCTCCGGAACACGGGCGAGCACGTGACGGTATCCGGAATCGCCAGCGCGGAAAAAGGAACGGTTCGGCTGTCAAGCGGAGAGAGCGTCCCTGTTCAGGATGTGACATTCTCGACTGATGACGACGGCCTCCTGTATCAGCAGGCTGTCTCTTTTCCAACGGAAGCGGCGGGGAATGCACTTCTGCGCGGGTATTCGTATGCCAAAAGTGAAGGAATCGGCACCGGAGACTATATTCAGGCATTCCGTGCGTATTATACCTCCGGGCTCAACGGTGAGGATTTCAGCTATTACGGCGTTTCTTACGCCAAGAACATTCAAAACGCAGACGCCTATACGGCATGGGCGAACGGAACCAACCGGAGAGCGGCGCTCGGAAAAGAGAAAAAGGGCCTTGCAGCAGCGAAAGACAAGGCTTCGAAAAAAGCTATTGACCGGAAGGCTCGTCCGAAAACCGGCGGCGTCATCAAGGAGTACACGAAAAAAAGCCTCACCAAACGGCAGGAGGCTTCTGTCCGTGCGCTCGATTCCCTTGGAAAGGCGCTTGGTATTTCGTTTATTGTACGGGACAGCGCGAATGTTACGCTTGAAAACGGAGAAACGGTCGACGCAAACGGCTTCTATAACCCGAAGGACCGCACCATTGTTGTCGGACTGGATGTACCGGACGGCGCGCTTCTGCGAACAGCGGGGCATGAGCTGACACACTACATTGAGGATGTTTCCAAAGAGAAGTACGGCGTACTGTGCAAATTTGTGGAGCGTGAAATCAACCATACCGGCGGCGAGGGCGCATTTGACCGGCTTGTAAAGGAAAAGCAGAAGCTGTACCGAGAGGAAACAGGGGAAGCATTCTCCCGCGAAGACGCTGTATCCGAGGTTGTGGCTGACAGCTGCGAGATGTTCCTTTCGAATGAAGCGATGTTTGCAAAGCTGGCACAGCAGGACAACACGCTTGCAAGGCAGTTAAAAAAGGCCCTGGACGCATTCCTGCAGAAGATTCGGGAAGCATTTGCCGGTATCCGTGAGAGCAGCATCGAATCCATGCTTTTGCGGGAAAGCGAGCGCTTAGAGGATATTCAGGCCGCATGGGGCGAGATGCTTTTGGATGCGGCGGGGAAGCAAAACGGAAGACAAGCAATAAATTCCGTTAAATTCCATATTGATCCTAACTTTAACAGCCGGATTGAACATTGGGATAAAGAAGAAACTGGCTTTATGTTCCGCGTAGGAAATACGTCTGCGGCGCTGCAAAGTATTGGTATTGAATCAAAGCCTATTTTTTGGGATGCTTCAAAAATTAAACGGATCTTAAAAGAACATAAACAAATGACCATTGAGATTATCAAACAAGTTCCTCATATTCTGGAAGAACCAATTCTTATTATGGAATCCAGGACACACAAGCAACGGCTTACCATGTTTGGAACGGTTTATGATACCGACGGTTCCCCCGTACTTGCGGTTTTGGAATTAAATCCATCAGGAAATGATGGAAGAGTTCTAAATATTATTAAAATTGCAAGTGCCTATGGGAAGGATACGAACCCTCAACTCCTTATCGACAGAAGTAATATCTTGTATGTAGATCAGGATAAAAAA
>JAGARW010000080.1 GCA_017621975.1 Lachnospiraceae bacterium
TAGACCGCTATACATAAGAAAATACCATTCCGGCCGCCTCAAAGAGTTTGGCTATAATATTCAAAATACATTTGACGAGTCGAAAAGTCTGAATGAGATTATCGGTCTGTCAGACAGTCAGATGTTAAAAACGATACGAGACATTCAGCGCAGGGTTATTGATAAGCAGAAGCTTGAGACTCTTGTCAAAACCAGAGATATGTATAGAGTAAAGCTTACCTATCAACAGTCTAAAAAAGGTATGGCTTCCGCCGCCGCTATCGCTGAAAAATTAAAAAGAATCAAAATCAAAAATGAATTGACGGAAAGATTGCGGAAAAAATATATTGACATTTCCGTTAATTCAGACGAGGCGAAACGTATCCAAGACAAAATCAATCGTATGCTTTTTAATCCAGATTATGTCACTGTAGTTATGGATCATTTAAAACAATACGATTATTTGTACAACAATGGATTCACTATTAACGGCGAGAAATATAAGCGTCTCAGTTGCGGAGCCGGTCAGGCAAGAGCTTCTACCGTTGTGTTTGGAAATGAAAAGATGATTCCTAAAATAAAAGAAAAGCTTAATAATGGGCGCGATTTGAGCAAAAAGCTTTCGCCAAGTAAATTTAACGCCTATTTCGGATTATACGGTTCTGCTACCAAAGTAGTCAGCGAGCCTAAGTTCCTTGTTGTAAAGGATTATGAGAACACCGCTTCTTTTATGGCTAATTATGTAATTGAAAATGGTTGGGGTGTGGATGATACTATCATTCAAAAAATGATTCAGGATACTCCTATGAACAGAACTGACGGCATGGGATTGATTTCATACCGCCAAGCCGCTAAATGGGCAAAGGAAATGGGATTAGATTATGTACCGTCGCAGTTCTGTATCAGACAAAGTTATCTCAAAGGTATGGTTTGCGTATTTCCTATTCACGAGTTTTGTGAAGAAATCAACGGCGGGAATTACTTAGTAGATACCATCTACAAGGATAAAGACGGAAACTATATAAAAGCAGACCTTAGAGATTATGACCTTATTATAAGCGAATCTCAGTTCAAGCTTTGGGACAGTTTTGATTCCGTTGATACGTACATAAATAATTGCCGCAAAAACAAACTTGACTGGCGGGTTGCTTTGGTTTCTCCAAAAGAAGCAAAAAGAATGTTAAAGCTGAATTACCAGTTTATACAAACTTTAAATTTAAATAAAGAAGATGTTGAAAAACTTGCGGAACAATTTGTCGAATGGATCACCAAAGTTTCATATGACGACGCTTATTATATGCTGCTCTTCTTACTTGGCGTAAACAACGACGCTGAGAAAATCAATCATTTCTTATCAAGCAGCGAAGTATATTGGATAAAAGCGCTGATCGCGAATAACAATGTGAAGAATGACAAGTATATTCGCACAAAAATAAGGGAGTTGATAAAAAGGAAGATCGAAAACGGCTGCAAGGGCGACATTTACATTGACGGCAATTTTCAAGTAATCGTTTCCGATCCATACGGCTTTATGCAGCATGTGTGCGGATTACCCGTAACCGGACTTCTTAAAGAAGGAAAATCTTATTCTAATTATTGGAATGAACGAGGCGTCACTCAGGTAGACGCAATGCGCGCTCCTCTTACCTATATGTCCGAGCATGTCATACTGGAGCTGCAAAAGGATGAAGAAACCGAAAAATGGTATCGCTACTGTAAACTCGGAATCATTTTGAATTATCATGGGCATGAGACGTTCCAATTTGCCGGCAGCGATTTTGACATGGACATTTTAGCCACTACGCCAAACAAGACAATGATCAAAGGAGTATACAAAGACGAATTACCCGTCGTATACGACGCTCCAAAGCCTAAAAAAATCCTATTTACAGAAGACGACTTATACAAGTCCGATACTTTTTCATTTGGTTCTATTATCGGCTCTATTACTAACAAATCCAGCATCGGGTATGCAAAGCTTCCATTGATCGAAAAAAAATTCGGTAAGGACAGCCAGGAATACAAGCTTATAAAGTCTCGCCTGCAGCAATGCTGCAAGGCGCAGTCCGCCCAGATCGATAAGGCAAAGATAGGACAAGAAGTAAAAGGTATTCCCAAAGTTTGGATTAACAGAAATAAAATCAAGAAGAATAAGAAAGGAAAGGTTATTGATAAACATGCAGATCGAAAAACGCTATACAACAACACGCTTCTTGACAAATATCCGTATTTTTTCAGATATATTTACAAAGATACTGACCGCGACTATAAAAAATATTCCGATGAGTACAATATTATTTGTAAGCAAAAATATAAGATGGATTTTTGTGATTTAGAGCGGCTTGAAAAAAAGACTAAAGAACAAAAGGCGTTTATTGCCAACTTCTATGAATTCTGTCCGGTACTGATCAGCGACAGTCCTATGAACTTACTTTGCAAATATATTGAAAGCATTCATTTTGGAATTTCCCCAAAAACAAAGATAGACGCCGAATTATTTGATTGTGAAATTTATAAGCGAAATGAATTTCCATATATGGATTATTATAACGACGTAAAATCCACTATGCAAAAATTTATTTCCGAGCAAAGAAATGTCATGATAGCGAACAGCGCGGGCGATCTCTATGAAAATTCCGGCGGCAACAATGAAACTGCTTTAAACAGCGTATCGGAAGCTTTGTATGAACGGCTTGGCAAAGTCAATAAAAATCCATATATCGTGGTGAATTGTCTTGTAGACTATTTTTATAAGGAAAAGCCTAAAAGCAATAAAGATTTATTGTGGGAAACTTATGGAAAATATATTTACAAGAACATCGTTGAGAACGCCGGCAATGCTACCGCCCTGTTTCCAATGCCTTGCGGAGACGGCGAGACGGGCGATTTGCAGTATCTTGGCTATCATTACAAATTACAGGAGGTAAGATTATAAATTTGAATTATCAATATACAGAATTAGATTATGCAAAAAATATTTATGAAAACGGTTTTCAGTCAAAACAGCATGAGCCGACTGAGCTGCGATTGGTTGCAACTTATATGAGAAGGGTTTTGGATTATAAGCCAAAGAAGCTTCGCGAAGAAATGTATCGCTGGTGCGAAGATCATATTAGCGGATATAAAAAAGAACTCTATTATAAAAGAATTCATTCGGCAATCAATAAAGCGTGTCAAAAAGGCTCTATGCTAACGAACGTTGAGAGCATTGCTTTTTTTAAATATGAGACGGATTACATAAACGGCTTATATATCATGGACAATACTGATGAGCAGAAAGAATCCGAATATTCGTACGAATGTAAAAAATTATTGTTTACGCTTCTATTTAAAATGAAGATCAACAAATTTATTACCGAAACAAAGCGTACAGATTCTGATTTTGAATATCAGGGAAAATATTTCAAGGGCGGTCAAAAGAAATATACGGAACTGAAAAAGCTCGCAAAGCTTCCTGACAAAATAAGGATTCATGAAGATATTATAAATACTTTGTGGATCAACGGTCTTGTAACTCCCATGTTTAACGGTCTTATAAAATTGAATTTCATGGAAAAACTATATGAGATCGAAAACAGTCATCACGATTTAGATAAAACTGTCGTATTGCAGATAAAGGATTACGATCGTGTCGGTTGGTATTTCGACTATTATAACCAGGACGAGAAAATCCTGTTTTGCAAGGAATGCGGGAAAATCTTCAGGAAAAGATCAAATAGGCAGGAATATTGTTCTAACGAATGCTTTGAAGAACGCAGACGAAAATATAAAGCGGAAAAACAGCGGGAATATCGTCAAAGCAGCGGTCGTGGACAATTAAAAAAGAGTGAAAGCCCTTGATTTACAAGGGTTGAGACGTTTTTTTAATTTTTCTATCTTATGAAAGAAAGATAACTATTCAAAATACGGCACCCATTTGCGCGTCATAAAATACATAGGATGTCTTTCTTCACATTTTCTTTTGCAGGCGTCGGCGCTTTCGTTCTGAAGGCGCCGACGTTTACGTCTTACTGTCTTACGCCTTGCGTAAATGAAAGCGGTTATTATGGAAGCAGTTTAAGGAGGTGGTTATGTCAGAAAAATATTATAATCCATTATCTGATATGGGCAGGATAAAAGCCGATTTAATGTCTCTATTTTGCGATTCAGAAGACATTACACGGCTGATCATGCCAAATTTAGATGATGCAGATTTCACACGGGAACAAAATTGGTATGGCGGCGCTTTTACAAAGGACATAAAAGGGCAGCCGGAAGAGAAAACGCTGACCGGTCATTGTTTTGATACTCCATATATAGAAGGTATGGTTGCGGACAATAAATGCGCTGTCTTTCTTGAAACGTATTTAAGCAAAGCAGGAAGTCAGCATATCAAGGAAGTGGCTGTTGATATTATGGTCGTATGCCATAAAGACGCAATCAGACTGTCCGCGGAGGACACCGAATATTATGAATCAATCGGGGTATATGGAAACAGAGTTGACAGCGCTATTCAAGTAATAAATTCATCTGTCTCAGATCATGGGATAACAACAAAAATAAAAGAAAAATATTCCATTGGCGGTATGAATTTCATTGAAAAAGATCCATTACAGCAATACGTACCGGGAACTAAATTCTATGGTAAAGTATTGCACTATACCTATCAGGCATTCTATCAGCGAAAAAATAACGTAAGGCAGGCGGTACTTTGAAATTAGAATATTTTGATTTGTTATCACCCGATCCTATCTATATACAGAATGTTGGCGGAATTATTTCCCCTAAATTAAAGGATATATCTTCTATCGGAATCAATACCTATCAATACTATTTGACAATTTTGCTGATGGACCCAAAAACTTATTTCAATATAATTGGCAGGCAGGAACAGTTTGAATCATTATCAGAACAAGACAAAGCCCAAATAAATATATTCGATCTGCTCACTATCGATGATGATTCCATTGATTTATTACAGACTGTATTAAACTTTTTCATAAAAGAAGACGTCGTATATTCCATGGAGCATAAAAAGTTTTTCGTTCATAAAGATAATGAAGTAATCGGTATGATAGCAAAAGAAACCTATCCGCAAGTCTGTGATCTAATATGCCGGCGCAATTACATCAAATCA
>JAGARW010000007.1 GCA_017621975.1 Lachnospiraceae bacterium
ACGTCTCCCACAGTCAGCTCTTACAGCGGATCGCCGCGCAGGGCGGGAGAGGAGACAAAGACCGGCCCGCGGCGCCTGAGCGGATCGAAGCGGAGAGTAGCGGCGGAGAGAGCGCGGCGGCGCTTTTGTACCGGGAGACCTTTGTGCAGGAGGAAGCGCCCGGAGAAGACGGAAACAACCCGCAGGTACAGCAGATTCAGAAAACGGAGCTGCACGGGCAGCAGATTCTGTCGCTGACAAAGCAGGAAACTCTGTTACGGCAGCAGCTCGAACAGATCAACGAAAAGAATATTCATAACGCACAGCTTTTGCAGCGGCTGATCCGCCAGGATGAGCGCGGCGAAGAAACCGGAAGGATCAACAAGGCGAAGGCAAAAGAGGACGCGCTGCGCGCCCTGACGCAGCCGGAGGAGGTATTGCTTACTTATCTGGAGAGCGGGACGGACAGAGAGCGGCGGGAGACGACCGAACGAGAGAAGCTGATCAGGGTGTTCGGCGAGGAAACGGTCAGGATCTTTGAGACGATAGAAAAATACCGGAAAACGCCGGCTCTGGCGACCGCCTCCGGAGCGGTGACGCCGGACGCCGAAAGTATGCTGCTGCGCGACGTCCGCATGCAGGAGACGGAAAATCAGACGGAGCTGATCCGTCAGACAAAGGAGCTTGCGCAGGAAACCGTCCATGAGATCGAAACAAAGCGGCTTTTGCGGGAATATATGCCGGAGCGGCAAACGCAGATACGGATGGAAACGCAGACGCATACGGAGCGGATGGAGCTTGTGCACAGGCAGCAGGAGAATACGCTGGAGGAAGAGATGCTGGAGGAGATCCGGGGTCTGAACCGCACCGCCCGGATCGAAAACGTGCAGACAAAGGAACAGACGCTGATCAGGAACACGACGCAGGAGATCATCAACAGCCGCGTCAATGAATTTCAGGTTCAGCAGAACGAAGAGCTTGCAAGGATGATCAGCGAGAAGGTGCAGCGGCAGCTTGGAAATCTCTCGGAGCAGGTATACGGCAAGCTGGAAAAAAGAATGGATACGGAACGACGCAGACGCGGATTGTAGGAGGAAGATAAATGGCGCTTGACTGGAGCGGCTTGGGAGAATCGATAAAGAGCGACGCCGGGGGACTGGTTGGAAATATTGCCAAAGCGGTGCTTGTATTTCCCGATTCCGTAGGGGAGGTCAGTCTGGAAGATACGGTGGCGGCAAGCGATTTCGGAATGTCCGTGGGAATGGGGAGAGTGGCGGCGGTGAGTACGGCGATGAATTTGAAAAACGCCGGGCTTTCCAGAATTTCTTCCGCGGCGGCGAACGCCAGTAAGCTGACGGGAGCGTTGGACGCAGTCGGGACGGACGCCGGCAGCCTTGCGGATGCGCTGGAGAGCGGCGCGGTCAGCGGGAAAAAGTTTACGGTGCAGTTTAATCCGGCGTCGATCCAGATCATCGGACGGGGCGGCGGCCGCGCGCCGATCAGCAACTACGGTTCGATCGGAAAGGATCAGCCGGGAAAGATCGAGTACCGCGCGCTTGATCCGTATATTACCGTTCAGTTTACCGTCATGTTCGACGCAACGAATCATGCCGACGCGTTCATGGAAGAGCGGTTTACGATGGGCGCGACGACGCTTGTGAAAAATATCGCGACGGCGGCAGCAGGCAAGGAATATACGGTCAGACTGCAGGTAGAGGGCTTTTTGGCGGCGGTGCGGGACGAGGATCACAGAACGATGATCTTTCAATGGGGCTCGCTTCGTTATACCGGTATTTTAAACGCCGTTTCCGGCAGATATACGATGTTTAACACCGCGGGCAATCCGATCCGCGCCGAGCTGCAGATCGGCATGCTGATGGGCGGCGCGTCGCAGGACAGCATCGACGGCAGAAGCTATCTTGACTATTGGAAGAAGCGGTATTCCGATATTTTAAATAAGAACGGCAAACGGGATGAAGACGGAAATCTTACTTCAATGACGACGGGAACGATCAAAAATCAGTTTAACAATCTGATCAATTTATAAAGAATGGGTGAAAGCTATGGCAATCGGTTCGAATGCGGCGGTAAGCGGTCTTGTCTCCGGCATTACCGGAAATATCAACAAAGCCTACCTTCTTTTGCACAGGCCGGAATTAAATCCGGCGGACGAACAAAGTACGGACAGCGCTGGAGTATTGTCCGGTTTGTCGGGCGCGGCGGCAAAGCTGCAAAGCAGCGTCGCAGCCGCCGGGAAGTCGCTCGGTATTTCCGGCTCGGGCTTCAGCGCTCTGAGCGTGGATTCCTCTTTGACTGATATAGTCAATAATGCGGACTATCTGCCTGTGCAGGTGCAATTTAATCCTTCCAGTATTTCCTTTCAGGGAATGGGCGGAGAGATCCGCAGAGAGAGCGTCGGCGGCGCGGGAGAAAATCAGTTCCAGCAGTTTGATACGCCGTCGGAAACGGTCATGAGCATGGAGCTGATCTTTGACGACACCAACAACAAAGACGCTTTTATGATGGACGCGGAACTGCCGCTTCTGAGCGAGATCACATCGGTCGGCGGGCTGACGCAGCGGATAGAGCAGGGAGCGGCGGCTCTTACGGGAAAGAAATATTCGGTACAGGACGCAACGGAGCTTTTCATCGCGGCGATGGCGCAGAACTTTACAAGACTGGTCGGATTCGCATGGAATAAGCTGATCTTCTGGGGCGAGCTCGTGGGCGTCAACGTACAGTATACGATGTTTAATAAAGAAGGAGCGCCGATCCGCGCCAGAGTAGGCGTCCAGATCCGTCAGGATCAGGCGGTCGGCTCCGGCGATCCGTACGCAACGGAAAAGGAGTGGGAAAAGGCGTTCGAAAATCTCTTTCAGGCAAATACCGGAAACAACGCGTTCGGAATCGGGAACAGTGATTCGACGAACTGGCTAAACGGCAATTTCCTGAATCTGAGTTAGGAGAAACAAATGGCAACCTATGAATTCGACGATCTGCGGGAAAAATACGCGCAGTTCCAGCATCCGGTCGCGGTCGTCAAAATCAACGACGTATCGCTGGCGGATGGGAAAAAGGGCTATCCGGTCTCGGATATCCAGATCGATTTAACGAGCGGTTTTGAAGCGTCCGTCGCGGAGTTCAGCCTGTACGACGTATACGACGAATCCGCCGGAAAATTTGATTTTCCGAAAGAAAAGGCAAAGATTTTGCTCGGCTCTAAGGCAGACGTTTATCTCGGCTATTCCGGTTCGGCAAAATGCGTATTTATCGGCGTGATTACGCGGGTCAATTATCTGTTTGAAAAAGGCGACGTTCCCTGCGTCCGTGTGACGGCGATGGACGTGAAGGGAGTCATGATGGCGGGAAACTATTCCGCGCAGCTAAAAGCGGACAATTATGCCGACGCCGTGAAAGAGATTCTGGATAAGACGGCGTATGAGAAGCTCGGACCGCAGGGCATGAAGGTCATGACCGGAATCCGGGTCGACGCGACGCCGGATAAGCAGAGAGCGATGACAGGCTCTGCTCAGGGCGTTTCGGATAAAACGATCGAGATGGTAGCGGAAAGCGACTATGAATTTGTCGTAAAGGCGGCGAAAAAAAATAATTTTGAATTTTTTACGGAGTGCGGGCAGGTTTATTTCCGCAAGGCAAAATCCGATACGTCGGTTCTGATGGAGATCGGACCGTCGACGGGAATGCACAGCTTCGATATATCCTATGACTTGACCGGACTGGTGGAAAAAGTCGTCGTACGCGGCATGGACGTTTCCAAGGCGAAGGTGATTACCGCGAACAAAAAGTTTTCCAACAAGATATCGGGCGGGAACAAGGCGAAGCCGCTGTTAAAAAACAGCCGGAAGGTCTATATCGACTCCACCATATCGTCTAAGGAGGAGGCGGAAGACCGCGCCGAGTCTCTGATGGAAACGATGTCCTACCGTTACGGGACGCTGGAATGCGAGCTGGTCGGTCTGCCGGAGCTTTTGCCGGGACACTTCATCAGCCTGTCGGGTCTTGGAGACGATCTGGAAAACAAATTCTATGTCGTGAGGATCCGGCATATCCTCGGTAAGGACGGACAGTTTGATACGAGAGTGACCGCCGTATCTGCAGCCATAGAGGACGGCGGAGCGGGAAGCCTGACGGGAAGTACGGGTCTTGGCGGTCTGTTATAGAGCGGGGAGAGAGAAACGGATAGGAGGCAGCGATGGGTTTATATGACATTATGGATGAGATCGCCGCAAAGCAGGTGACGAAGTCGGAAACGGGAGATAACCGGATGCTGGGCGTCGTAGTGGGCGTGATCGCAAAAAATTATGATCAGAACATGCCGGGGCGCGTCTGCGTACAGGTGCCCGTGCGCGACGACGAGGCGAACGAGCTGCAATGGGCAAGAGTCGCCATGCCCTCGAGCGGGAAAAAATGGGGACATTATTTCCAGCCGGAGGAGGGCGATCAGGTGCTGCTTGCCTTCGAGCATGGAAATATCGAGAAGCCCTATGTCATAGGATGCGTCCCAAAAGAAAACAATACGTTTTTAACGAAATCGGTCCATGAAAAAAATCAGTACAAAAAGATCGTGACGAGACACGGCAGTACGATTCAGTTTGACGACTGCGACGACGAGGACGGAAAAAAGGACAAAATTTCGATCTATACGGCGGGCGGGTCGCACAGGCTGATTCTTGATAATGAAAAAAACGAGATTACGCTCGGAAACAAAAACGGGAAAAACGAGCTGATCATAAAAACGGAAGAGGAACAGGGCAGCGTCGAAATCAAAACGGAAAAGAAGCTGACGATAACCGTGGGGGACAATATCAAACTGATTATGAACGCGGACAGCGGGACCGTCAGCGTCAAGTGCAGCAAGTTTACCGTAGACGCCAGCGACGGCAGCCAGATCAAGACGAGCGGCAAACTCGGCTTATCCGGGGGAAATGTTTCGATAGAAGCCTCTTCCATGTTAAAGGCGGAAAGCAGCGGCATGACCTCGGTCGGAGGATCGCCGGTCAAGATCGGATAAGGAGCAGTCGATGGAAGAGAAAAAGTTTTTAGGAACGGGGATGAAATTCCCGCCGCAGATCAATCCGACAACGGGAAGATTTACCTGCGTTTCCGGCAGAGAGAGCATTAAGGAAAGCGTCTATCTGATTCTGATGACGCAGCGGACGGAACGGTTTATGCGTCCCGATTTCGGAAGCCGCGTCATGGGCTATGTGTTTGCGCAGACGGACGCGACGATGCTGAATCTGATGGCGCATGAGATCGCGGGAGACATTATGCGGAGCGAACCGCGGATCGAACAGGTCAATGTCTCTATGGACCAGGACAGCAGACCCGGATGCCTGTTTATCAATGTGGACTATACAGTGCGCGGCGAGAACGTAAGGGAAAATATGGTATTTCCCTTCTATCTCGGCGAAGAACCCGAAAAAGAGAGTGTAGCGTATGAGACAATGGAAGAATATCACGGGCAGTGATTATATCATAGAGAATCGTAAGAGAGAGGATATTATCCGGCAGATCGGACGTCTTGCAGGGTCTTATACGCCGGAATGGCAGTTTGACGAAAAGGATCCCGACGTCGGCTCTGTCATCGCTCTGCTGTATGCGGACGGCATGGAGGAAAATATCCGGCGCTACAATACGCTGTTAGAGCGCGATTACGTAGAGCTGATGAATATGTTCGGCATTTCCCTAAAGCCTGCGTTCCCGGCGCACAGCATCGTGCTGATGAGTCTTGCGCCCGACACGATACCGGGCTTTCGGCTGAAAAAAGGGGTCAAGCTGCTCGGCGGTAATGAAGATGATCCGAATCTTGTATTTGAAACGGCGCACAGCGTATATATTACCGAGTCGAGGCTTCGCAGCGCTTTTATGGCGTCGGGAAAGAACGGAAAAGTCATTCCCCTCCTCGGACAGTTCCCGCCGGTCCGTTACATCGACGAAAGGGCGGCGGCAGAACCCGAAGAGGAGGAGATAAGCGAAACAGGCGGAGCCGTGGAAGAGGGAACGCCCGGCGCTTCGCCGTATCCGTTTTCTTTGTTTGATTTTGACGGCGAAGGCTATGGGAAATACGGAGCGCTTTTTTACCACCGGCATCTGTTCGACGTGCAGGACAACGATATTTTCATGGAGATTTCTTCTGCTTCCGGTCTTGCGCGGGAAATTGCGGAAGGAAAATACCGGCTGTGCTATTACGGCGAAAACGGGTTTGAAGCGGTAGAGGATATCCGTATGGAAGGCGAGGACCGCGTCGTTTTCCGTAAGGGAAAAAAGTGCCGGAAAGTCGCCGAAAAAGGCGGGGAATATTCCGTTTTGCTGCTGGAACCCGTAGAAATACCGGAAAACGTCGTGACAGTGTCGGGAATCGGTTTTTCCTCTTCGGGCGCAGACCGCAGTCCCGATGTTGTGTTTGACGGGACGGCGGAGCTGGAAACACAGCGGTTTCTTCCGTTCGGAACGACGCTTTCACTGTATGAAGAGCTGTATATCGGGCACGACGAATATTTTTGCAAGCCGGGCGCCCGGATCACGATACGGTTCCGGCTGGATTTTGACACGCAGCTGATCTCCGTTCCGAAGCGGCAGGAGGAAGCGGAGCTGAAGGTCATTAAGAAAAAACCGAAGAAGGACATTCAGGGAGCGGCGGCGGAAGTGTTTGCCGATGAGATTTCCATTACTTATTATAACGGCGCGGGCTGGCGCAAGTTAAAGCTGGATGCGCCGATGCAGCATATGTTCGGCTCCGGGAAGCCGGGGGAATACGAAATGCGGTTTCTCTGTCCGGAAGACTGGCAGAGTCTGGAGACGGGAGGCTATACGGGCAGGAGCATCCGCCTCCAGATCATCCGTTCCGATCATTGTTATTATCAGCCGGCGATCCATCATTATCCGATCATCCGCGATCTGAAAATCTCCTATACCTATCGGGAGCGCTTTGAAAGTCCGGCGAAGCTTGTCGTCTTTCAGGGAAGCAGAAAGCGGGATCTGACGTCTGCGCTGGCGGAAAATCCGACGATTCCGCTCTTTTCGGTCAGTCCCTATCAGGATACGGCGCTGTATCTCGGATTCGACCGGAAAATGGAAAACGGTCCGGTCAGTCTGTTTGTGCAGGCAAGGGAGAGCGAAGAGCGGCAGGCGGGAACGCTGACGTTTTCTTATTCCACGCCGGGCGGCTTTGCCAGACTGAAGCTATCCGACCATACGGGCGGACTTAGTCATACGGGAACGATCCTTTTTATGCCGCCTTCCGATATGGCGAAGCGCACGCTGGAAGGGCAGGAAGCGTACTGGATCAGAATTACCGATGAAAAACGCTCTCTGGAGGAGCATCCGGCAAAGCGTCCGGTGATCTGCGACATCCGGGTAAACGCCGTCGAAGTGGATAATACGGATACGATGGCGGAGGAAGCGTACTATATCGACGCGTTCGGACCGAATATGGAATTTGCTCTGCGCGCGCAGAATATTTTGTCGCTGGAGGTGTGGGTCAATGAAAAGGACCTGTTTTCCGAAAGCGAGATGAAACGTATGCTGACGCAGGACGCGGAACATACGCGGGCGGAATACTCGTTTCTCGGCGGGATCGAAGAGTTTTATGTCAAATGGCAGGAAGTGGATAACTTTGACCGTTCCTGCGCCGGGGACCGTCATTATACGGTGGATCGTATGAACGGAAGACTCTGCTTCGGAGACGGCGTACACGTACGGATCCCGCGCAACACAAAGGGGATCGCCTTTAAGGTCGTGACGCGCAGATGCGACGGGGAGACGGCGAATATTGACGCCGGGACGCTGACGGGCTCTCTGGGCAGCCTGATGTTTGTGGAACGGATCAGTAATCCGATCCGGGCGTACGGCGGCATGAATATGGAAACGCTGGAAGAGGCGCTGCAAAGGGGAACATGCGCGCTCAATTCCCGGAACAGGCTTGTATCGGTACGGGATTACGAGCGGGAAGCGCTTCATTTTTCCAGACAGATCGCGCAGGCAAAGGTCGTCGTCGGCAGAAAAAAGAACGGCGGTTTCACGCCGGGCGCAATTACGCTGATACTTCTGATGCAGGATTATAAAGACGGGGAGCAGTCCTTTCTGCATATGCGCCGGAGGCTGCGGGAGCATCTGCTGCAGAAATGCGAGCTTTCGGTATGCGAAAGCGAACTGGAGATCGTCGCGCCTGTTTTTGTGGAGATTTCCGTGGAAGCATGGGTGCGGGCGGTCAGCGCGGACGATACGTTCGAGGTACAGCGGGAGCTGAAACAGGCGCTGACGCAGTATCTGGATCCGCTTTTCCATACCGGATGGGAGATCGGCAGGATGGTCACGAGGGCGCAGATCGAGCTGCGGCTCAACATGGAAAAGGGCAGGGCGCTTTTTGACAGACTGATGGTGACGGCGCGGTATCGGGATGAAACGGGGATCCACGAGGCGGATCTGGAAAAGCTGTCCGGGAATCCTTACGTGCTGGTCACGAGCGGCGTCCATAAAATACATTTTGAACAAAATTATTAGGAGAGAATATGTTAAATCCAAAAAGCATTCCGGGGAAAACGCATGATGAGCTCATGGAAGAAAATCTGAGCAAGATACCGATCTATTCTCATGAGTGGACGAATTACAACCCGTCGGATCCGGGCGTCACGATACTGGAAAATTTGTCCGCGTTCCAGATCCTGCAGCAGGATCAGATGGAGCGGACGCCGGATACGGTGCGCGCAAAGCTGCTGCAGCTCCTTGGGTATAAACCGCGCAGGGGCGTCGGCGCAAAGGTATATTTAGAGCCGCGCGGCGCTGCCGAAGATTTTCTGATTCCGGCGGATCAGAGATTTATGGTAGGGAATATCAGCTTTGAGACGACGCTTGAGCGGGAAATGACGGCGGCGCGTGTGACCGGCTTATACGGCAGGGATGAAGAGGGGTTTCATGATTACGGTTATGCGCTAAACAGGGACGTCGCGATCGACGCGCCTCTTTTCGGAAAGCGGCCGGGAGTCGGAACGGAGTTGTACATTGTGCTCGACCGTCCGCTTCATCCGGGCGAGCAGGGAATTTTGTATGCGAGCGTAGACCGGAAGTATCACAGAAACGCGTTTGCAGGGGATGAGGGCCCGATTTTTTGCGAACTGGAATGGAGCTGCTATACGCAGGAAGGGTTTGTTCCCATGCAGGTAGAGGATGAAACGAGGGGGTTTCTGACAGACGGGCTTTTATTTGTGACGCAGCCGCAGCAGGCTCCGGCGCGGTATGAAACGGAAGAGATTTCGGGCTATGTGTGGCGCGCACTGCTGCGGCGCGCGGAGTATGACGCCGCGCCGTCGCTCCGCCATTTGACGGGATTTTTGTTTCCGGTCGTGCAGAAGCAGACGCTGGTCATTACCCATTCTTTTCAGAAAGCGGGGGACGTTTTTTTAAACTGCGCTATGCTGGAAGACGGATATGTGCGCGTTTTCTGCAAGGAGCAGAGGGGCTCTTCCTACCGGCTGTATGAGGAATGCGCAGGAGAGCCGGAGAAGGGAAGACGGTACCGTAAGGTGAGAGAGGCTTACGGCGCATATTCGTTCCGGTTTGATAAACAGCTCTTCGGATACGGACCGGAGCATGTGCGGAATGCGGTAAAAATCGTGATTTATAACGAAGAGATGATGCGCCGATATGATCTCGGCGAAATTTACGGCTACGACAATCAGGAGATCATGCTTCCCAGAAACCATGTGGTGACGGATACCTTTTCCCTGATCGCGGAGCGGGAAGCGCGGGACGGCGGGAAGCTCTATGACTTTGTCAAGCCGGGCAGAATGGGGGAGCAGGAGCTTTCCTATTATCTGTACGAGAACGAAGGAAAGATCGTGATTCTGGACGCCGGAGATTACGTAGGGGCAAGGCTGTATCTGGCGTCGATCGCGGTGACGCTCGGAGAAGAGGGAAACGTGCGCGCCGGAAATGAATTTATACCGGCAGGCTACCGGGAAGGGATCCGTTTTACCAATCCGGCGCCGGGGAGCGGCGGACGGTTTCAGGAAACGCTGGAGGACGTCAGAAAGCGTTTTGTTGCGGATATGAATACGCCCTATACGGCGGTCACGGGAGCGGATTACGAGGCGCTGACGCTCAGGACGCCCGGGCTGTGCATCGCCAAAGCGCACGCGTGGATGGACGCGGAAAAAAACGAGGTGCAGGTGGCTGTGCTGCCGGGGCTGCCGGGAAGGTTTCCGCAGCTTTCGCCGGTCTACCGGAAAGAGATCGAAAAATGGCTGGAAGACCGCAGGCTTCTTTCCACGCGGATACGCGTGCGCCAGCCTGTTTATCAGGCGGTCGCCGTAAGCGGCGTCGTTTATGTCAGACCGCACTATGAGAACTGCAGGGAACAGATCGAGCAGGTGATCCGAAGGGAGCTTGATTATGTGCGCGGCAGCCGGAATTTTGGGGAGATACTGCATTTTGATAAGCTGTTTCATGCGGTAGAGGCGTTGGAGTGCGTAGCGTACCTTTCCAAATTCAGCGCCGCGCCGGAAGGAAACGCTTATGCGGTATCGGAAGGCGCGGATATCCGGCCCGATCAGAACTGTCTGCTGTATTCCGGCAAGATCAGGCTTGAGATACTGGATATGCTGGAAGAGGGAAGATAACGGAGGAAAGTATGGCAGGAATACATTATTCCATCAGAAATAACAGATTAAAAAAAGCGCTGCTTTACGGAATGGAGCCCGATGCGGACGATACGATATGCTCCCGCGGGGAAGGCGTTCATTACGCGCTCCTTCCCGTATTGGATTCCGGCGTAGAGGACTGCCCGTGGGGACGGCTGCGTTTCGACCTGATCCTTCCTGAAAACTGCGTCCTGTATTTGTATGCGGCGGCCTCCAATGAAAAGGAAAAATGGGAACCGCAGCTTCTAAAGGACGGCGGTCTGACGGAAAAAAAGAAAGTACTGCAGCGTATGCGGGGGCTGCGCTTTCTGAATAAAGAAGACGTTCTTTTATATGAAATTACGGGAAGATATTTGTGGATCATGCTGGAAGCGATCGGCGGAGACGTGTCCGTCGGCCATATCCGGGCGGAAGCGCCGGGCGATAACTTCATGCAGACCTTTCCGGAAGTATACCGGGAAAAGAACAGCTTTTTCCACCGTTATCTTTCCATATATTCCAGTATCTATAACGATTTTCAGGAAAAGCTGGACGAGAGAGGAGAGCTTCTGCCGGTCGAGACGGCGCCGATGCCGCTTCTTGAGCTGTATGCAAAGTGGCTTGGAATCGACGCAGGCGGCGGGTATCTCGGCGAAGAGACGCTGCGGGAGCTGTTAAAAGAAGCGCCGGAGCTTCTGCGGCGCAAGGGTACGCAGTACTGCATCGTGCGGATCTGCGAGATCCTGCTTGGAGAGACCCCGACGATCGCGGAACGGGGCAGGATGCAGCCGTTTGTGCGCGGCAGCCAGAGGGAGCTGTACGATCGTCTGTACGGCGAGAGTCCCTATGACGTGACGCTGCTGTTTGAGCATTATGCCGAGGAAAAGAAAAAGGAGCAGCTGCTTCACCTCCTCGCGCAGTTCAAGCCGGTCAGGACGCGTCTTCACATTACGTTTCTGGGAGCGGCGGGTATGCTGGACGAGCACAGCTATCTGAATCAGAACGCCGTTATTTTCACGCAGAAGGAAGGCTGTCTGGATATGGCGCAGACAGCGGACGGTACGATCATCCTGCAGTAGGCGCGGGCGGAATATCCGCTTATAAAATCACAGTTGGAGATGGATGGATGGAACGAAAAGAGATCGGGGAACAGAAAAAAATCAGACGGTCGCTGTTTTGCGGATCGGTGCTGACCGTCGTCCTGACAATGTTCTTTTTATGGATTTTAAACAGCAACGGATCGCGGCAGCTTCAGAACATGCTTGGGCTGTGCATTCTGATCCTGGGAATGAGCGCGGCGCTTTCTCTCGCCTTCTTTTTTGCAAAAGGTCCCGTTTTTAACATACGGGGACAGATCGAAAGCGGCAACATCATGGCGATGCTGATCGCGATTCTGGTAGTGATCCAGCTCGCGTTCGCTTTCGCCGCATATTTTCAGAGAGAACAGTATCTGCGCTTTGTCCTGTACGACGAGCATATTGAGGAAAGTCTCATCCAAAGCGAGCTGGCGGGGACGGTGACCGGTCTTTTGACGACGCTTGTGATCTCCGTTTTCTTTTCCGTTGAGATCGTATGGCTGATGATCAAGCTGACGACGGAAAAGAGACAGGGAGAAAACCGCATCAAGCCGGCGGCTCTTTCCTATGTCCGTCAGCTCGCCTTCCTGTTCTATTTTGCGTCCAGGCTCTCGTCGGCGTTTATTCCGATCATGGCGAAAAGCTTTGGAGAAACGTTTCTGGGGATGAGCGAAAGCGGAGCGGCGGGGCTTCCGCAGTCGGCGGAAACCCTTTTGACGTGCGTGGCGATTTTTGCGACGACGGAGCTACTAACCAGAAAGGGCTGGAAGCTCCCGTTCGGCGTCGGAATTTTGCTTGTCGCGCTCGGCACCTTTTTATCCGCGCTCTCTCCGACGCTTCTGGCGTTTATTGCGGCGCGGGCGGTCGTCGGGCTCGGCTATGGCTTCTGCTGGATGACGCTGCGCAATCTGGCGCTGTTTGGAAAAGACGACGGGGAACAGGCGTGGGGATTTTCCATGCTGAACGCCGGATTATACGCGGGAATGAACTGCGGTTCTTCTCTGGGAGCCATCCTTGCGGAACAATTCGGCTATCGCAGCGTGTTTTTTATGGCGGCGGCGCTGACGCTGCTGTGCAGCTTTGCCATTATCCGTATGGAAAACGCGGTATTACGGAAACGGGAAGAGGAGCCGGAGGAAGCGGACGGGCAGACGCTGGAGAGAGAGCGGTTCGGACTGCGGGAAACGCTGCAGGCCGTAAGCTTTTCCGTTTTGATGATCGCTCCGTCCTGCTTCGCCGCGTCGTATCTGAGCTATTTTCTGCCGCTTTATTTTGAAAGCATCGGCAGAGGCGTTTCCGACGTGGGACGCGCTCAGCTTTTGTACGGCGTCGTTATCGTGTATATCGGACCGAAGCTTTCGGAATTTCTGATCGGAAAAGATAAAAAGCTGCTGCTTTCCAATTATGGCTACAATCTGCTGTTTTCCGCAGGATTTCTTGTACTTGGGTGTCTGGGCGGCACGAAGGGGGCGTTTTTCGCCGCGCTCTGTCTTGCCGTAGCGGACAGCTTCGGCTTCAGCGTACAGAACAATTATTTCCTTGCGCTTCCTTCGGTCAGGCGTATGGGCGCAAGCAGATCGCTTTCTTATCTGAGCTTTTTGAAAAAGATGAGCGAAATGCTCGGGCCGACCGTATTTGCGCTTGCGCTGATCCTAGGCTATGAACCGGGCGTGCGTTTCCTGGGAATTTTGTTTCTGGCTGCGGCAGCGTTATTTTACGTATTGCAGCTTTTGGATCAAAAAAGCCGGCGTTACGGAAGCCGGCGCATACGGGAGAATGTAAAATGAGAATTGCGGTCGTATACGGCGGAACTTCCAGCGAGAGGAACGCTTCCGCGGAAAATGCAAAATATATAGACGGGGCGCTGAGAGAATGCGGATACGAAACCTGTATGATCCCTTATGAAAAGGATCTGGTCAGAACGCTGAAGGAGCAAAGGACGGATATCGTGTTCGTCTGCGTGCAGGGAAAGGGACATGGAGACGGGACGATTCAGGCGATTCTGGAGCAGGAAGGGATCCCTTTTACGGGAAGCGGCTTTCATGCCGCGGCGATCATCAACGACAAGATCGTTTCCAAGCTGCTGTTTGAACGGTTTGGGATCAGGACGCCGAAGTGGCGGATCCTGACCGGGAAGGATTACGGGGAGGGACTCATTTTGCCGGAGCAGATCGGCTATCCTTTTGTAGCGAAGGCGCCCTCGGAGGGAGGCAGCTTCGGGATCGCCCTGATCCGGAATGAGAAGGAACTGGAAAAAGTCGCGGATATCTTTTCCTACGATGATCCGATTCTGATCGAAGAATTTATTGAAGGGGATTTTTATACGGTCGGCGTGATCGAGAGGGACGGGATTCCGGTTACGCTTCCGTGCGTGCGGGGCGTTGAACTGGAGGAAGAGACGGAAAACGACGATCCGAAGAAGCTGAAGGTCTTTACCGGAGCGTACGCGGTGAGAGAAGCGAAGCTGCCGCGGCAGGCGGTCGCGCAGATGGAGGATATGGCAAGGAAAGCGTTTCGGATCACGGGAGCGGAGGATGCGGCGAGGATCGATTTTATGGTGTCGGAACAGGACGGTCTGCCTTATGCGCTGGAGATCAACGCCGTACCGGGGTTAAAGCCGAGGAGCCTGCTGCCGGGAGAAGCCGCTATGGCGGGCATGTCCTATCGGGAGCTGATCGAGGAAATTTTACTGTCGGCGTGGAAAAAGTCAGAGAGGAGCGTACATAAGGAATGCTGAAAAATATGAAAATCGGAATTAAGATCCTTCTTGTCATACTGCTGATGTCGCTTGGGACGCTGCTCATCATTTCGGTCAATTCCTATTTACAGATGATGGGACTGACAAGGGAATTTCAGGAGGTCAATACCGAGCTGGGCGACACGGCTTCCGAGGACAGCAAGGAAGCGCTGCAGGAGCAGATGGAAGAAAATCTCGTCAAGCTTGCCCAGAAGCAGTCGCAGATCTCCAATGAAAAGCTGATCCGGCTGCGCAGCGTGATCGACGGCGGAGTCGCTTATCTGGAAAATCTGTATGCGAATCAGGAGCTGTTTATCGGCCATGATCTGCCGTTCCCATACGAAACGGAGGACGGCGTCGCCTGCGCCAAATATATGCTTGCGCCCGGCGTCCAGAGTACGGATGAAATACAAAAGAAGGTAAGACTTTTATCGAACTGCGAATATGTATTCGGCCCGGATCTGGAAAACAATTCCATGATGGATAATCTTTATCTGGGGACGCACGACGGGATTTATTACCGTTATTCCCGTTCCAATCTCTACAATCCCGACTATGACCCGCGCCTGAGAGCCTGGTTTCTTGCGGCGATCAGCGAAAAGGAAGGATCGGTCTGGCTGGACACCTATCAGGACTATTACGGTAAGCTGTGCGTTACCTGCGCGGGAAAATTCCGGGGAGAAAACGGCGGCGTGGAGGGCGTTCTGGCGACCGACGTTACGGTGCAGGATATGCTGGACGAGATCGTGGCGACCAAAATAGGGGAAAGCGGATATTCTTTCGTGCTGGACTCGCAGCTGCAGTATCTTGCGCATCCTGATTTTTCACAGGAGAATTTTGACAAAAGCCTGAGAAACCATATCGGCGAAGATACAGACGTTCTGAAAGAGATCAGGGCGAATGCTTCGGGAATCGTAAGGGCTGATCTGGACGGAACGGAAAGCTATATCGCTTACGCGACGTTAGAGGAAACCGGATGGAAGCTGGGCGTCTGCATCGACGTCGACGAGGTCGTCGCCCCTTCGGTCGAGTTAAAGCAGAAAATAGACGGCATTACTTCCGGCGCGCAGCAGATGGTGAGCGCGACGCTTTCCACGGTTATGATCCGTTTTATTATATTCTTTGCGGTGGTAGGCATTTTTGTCATTATGCTGTCCTTCGCCGTTTCGGGAACGATCACAAGGCCGATCCAGAAGCTGGCGCGGAACGTGGAAAACATCGGACAGGGCAATCTGGACGTCCGCATGGAGGTCGAATCCGGGGACGAGGTGGGAGAGCTGGCGCAGACCTTTAACCGGATGCTGGAGGATTTGCAGCAGTATATTCAGAATCTGTCCAGAGTGACTGCGGAAAAGGAACGGATCGGCGCGGAACTGGATGTGGCGACAAATATCCAGGCAAGCATGCTTCCCTGTATCTTTCCGGCGTTCCCTGAGTATTCCGAATTTGATATTTACGCGTCCATGAATCCGGCGAAGGAAGTGGGCGGAGATTTTTACGATTTCTTTCTGGTCGACCGGGAGCATCTGGCGATCGTTATGGCGGACGTATCCGGGAAGGGAGTTCCGGCGGCGCTCTTTATGGTAATCGCCAAAACGCTCATCAAAAACAGGGCGCAGCTTGGAGAAGCGCCGGATGCGGCGCTTGCCGCAGTCAACGACCAGCTCTGCGAAAACAACGAAGCGGATATGTTCGTTACCGTATGGCTCGGCGTCTATGAAATGACGACGGGAAGGCTCGTTTATGCCAACGCGGGGCATGAGTGCCCGGCGCTGATGCGGGCGGGCGGAGAATATGAGCTGATCCGCGAAAGCCATGACTTTGTTGTGGGCGGCATGGAAGGCATGCCGTATACGTCCCACGAGATCACGTTATATCCGGGAGATAAGCTGTTTTTGTATACGGACGGCGTCCCGGAAGCGACAAATGCTAAGGAAGAGCTGTTTGGAGAAGAAAGAATGCTGGCGGCGTTAAACGCGTGCGCCGCCCTGAGACCGCAGCAGACGCTTCATAAGGTCAGGGAAGCGGTCGACGAATTCGTAGGAGAGGCAGACCAGTTTGACGATCTGACGATGCTTGCGATGGAAGTCAGAGCATATACTGATACGAGTCACAGATAAGGAAAACGGAGGAGGAAAAAATGAACATTATTGCGACAGATTGTGAAAGCTATATGAGGCTGATCGTGGACGGAAGGGTCGACACGAACACAAGCCCGCAGCTTCAGCAGGCGGTTTTAAGCGCCTTTCAGAAAAAGAAGGATGTGGTGGTGGATTTTTTGAACGTTCCCTACATATCCAGCGCGGGGCTGCGCGCTCTTCTGATCGGGCAGAAAACGGCGGCTTCCAAGGGCGGAAGCATGAAACTGACAAATGTGTCGGAAATAGTCATGAATATTCTGGATATGTCCGGCTTTTCCAAAATACTTCAGATTGAATAAAGTCAGAGGATCAGGTCATACATGATACAGTTTGAAGATGTGACAAAAATATTTGCAGATACGCAGGACGAGGCGCTGTCCCATGTAAGCTTTCATATCCTGCCGGGAGAAATGGCGTTTCTGCTCGGAGAAAGCGGATCGGGCAAGACAACGCTGCTGCGCCTTTTGCTGAGAGAGCTGACCGCCGACGCCGGAACCGTCCGGGTCAACGGACAGGACGTGGGCGCGATCAAAAACAGGAAGATTCCCGCATACCGCAGAAAGATCGGCTTTGTCTTTCAGGATTTCAAGCTGCTTCCTGATTGCAGCGTTTACGACAATGTGGCGATCGGCAGGCGGATCGCCGGAGCAAGGGAGCGGGACGTCCGGTTTTCGGTTGCAATGGCGCTGCGGATGGTGGGAATGGAACGGGAATTTGATAAGCCGGTCTGCGAGCTTTCGGGCGGAGAGCAGCAGAAGGTCGGTATCGCCAGAGCGATCGCGGGCAGTCCGTATTGTATTCTTGCGGACGAACCGACGGGCAATCTGGATCCGCGGCAGGCGAGAGAGATCATGCTGCTGCTTGAGCGGATCAACGGACACGGCGTGACCGTGCTCGTCGCCACGCACGACCGGGAAGCCATCAGGGGGCTGGACCATAAACGGCTGTATCTGTCGGAGGGAAGACTGCAGAGTGGGGAATAAAGAATGGAAGCTGGGACGATCAGAAGAGAGATGAAGCTGAAGGCGCGGAAGGAAAAGCTGGACGAGCTTTTGAGGACGCTGGAGGGCGATCTGGAAAAGGCGGGTTGTCCGCCGGAAAAACAGGCGGTCGTTTTGATCTGCGCCGAGGAAATTTTCGTGAACATTGCAAGCTACGCTTACGAAGGAGGGGACGGCTTTGCATGGATCGAGGAAAGCGTCGGGACCAATACCGTTTCTCTTTGTCTGCGGGATCAGGGAAAGCCGTACGATCCGCTGAAAAGAGAAGACCCCGACATTACGCTGACGGCGCAGGAGAGAGAAGTCGGCGGGCTCGGCGTTTTTATGGTAAAGCAGATGGCGGACAGCGTTTCCTATGAATATCAAAGCGGGTTTAACTGCCTTGCCATGACGTTTTCCTGGTGATGGGGCGGTCTGATACGCGTGAAGCATGGAGAGTGAGAGATGAGCAGAAACAACAGATTCCGGGCGGAATTACAGGACGTACCGTTTAGCGGCTATGAAGAATATATGGATTATATTTTTGCCTGTGTGAATATGCGGCTTACGGACTACATAGAAGATTTGATGGGGAAATACGACGCCGGACAGGGACGGTACAAAAACGTCATGTATCCCGATATTGAGATCGCCTATACGTTATGCAGCGACAATACGGTGCGTTTTTTCAGGCAGAACGACTCGTCCGAAGGAGGAGAGGCGGACGCTAAGGAGGACTGGGAAGGGACGCTTGATGGAATAGACGACGAGCTCCGTGCGCTTCTTGGAGCCTTCAGCGGCTCCGCAGACCGGGAAGCGGGGCAGACGCCTGTAGGAAAGGCACCCGAAGCACCGGGAGAAAAAGCGCCCGAAATGCCGGGAGAAAAAGCGCCCGGCATACCGGAAGAAACAATTTCTGGCGCGGAAGAGATGCTTTCCTTTATCGACAGGAGGATCGCGGCGACGCAGGCGGAGAGCTATCCGTTTTATCAGCTGTGCAGGAAATTAAACATGGATCATTTTACGGTTTTCGCGCTTGCGGCGGCGCTTTTGTCTTCCACGCAGACCAACTATGCCTCCGTGTATCAGATCGTCAACGAGAACGGATCGCTGACGGCGCCGACGGTAGAGGCCGCGGCAAGATTATATTTCGGGAAGGAATTTTCGATCACGAGAGCGTCCGGCTGCATGTCGGCGTGTCTGGAGAGCCTTTTGCCCGTTATGGATCTGCGGGTCAATTCCGGCATGCCTTTTTCAACGGTGCTGACGCCGGACAAACGCATCATCGATTTCCTGTTCGGCGTAAACCCTTTGCGTCTGGATGAAAACTATCGGCGGTTCTTTCATATGCTGACGGATGATCAGGAATTAGACCCGATCATGGCGAACGACGCGCAGCTTGGCGCAATGGAGATTTCGTACGATCAGGGCGTGCGCATTTTCAGCTGGTTTGGGGACGAAGGAAGCGGCCGTCGGTTTTTCATCAGGCATTTTTGCCGTAGAAAGGGGATCCGCGCTATTACGATGAACTGCAAAAAGCTGTTTGCATACGATTTTTCCTTTGTGGAAAAGGCGCTCTGGGCGCTCCGGCGCGAATGCATTTTTACGGACGCCTGCTGCTGCTTAAACGAGCTTGATTACCGGGAGGATGAAAAGGAAAAATACATCGGTTATCTGGACCTTGCCCTTTCGAAGCTGCAGGAGCGCGAGATTCTCATTTTTTTGATGAGCCGGGAAAAGCTTCCGATGAAAAGCGTGACCGATCTGGAATTTACGGAGCTGGAGCTGCCGACGCCCGGCAATCAGGAGCGGGAGGACTGCTGGAACTATTTTGCGAAGGAATACGCTCTGGATCAGGACGTGGAGCTGCCGGAGATGGCGACGAAATTTCTGTTTACGCCGGGCAAGATCAAATCGGCGTTAAAGCAGGCGAGGAGCTTTTCTCTGATGAACCGTGAGATTCTGATTTCGAGAGCCAGACTGTTCGAGGGCTGCTACAATCAGATGAGCTCCGAGCTGACCCAGAAGGCGACAAAGGTAAAGGCGAATTTCGGATTTGAGGATATCGTCATGAACGCCAGTCAGAGAGAGACGCTGGAACATGCGATCGATCAGATGAATTTCCGCAAGAAGGTGTACGACAACTGGAACTATACGAAGAAATATCCGTACGGGCGCGGGCTTTCCGTCCTGCTCTTCGGCGCTCCCGGAACGGGAAAATCAATGTGCGCACAGGTGATCGCCCACGAACTGAATCTGGAGCTGTACCGCGTGGATCTTTCCAAGGTAATCGACAAATATGTGGGCGAAACGGAAAAGTCGATTTCCATGATTTTCCGGGAAGCGAAGAAATGCAACGTCGTTCTGTTTTTTGACGAATGCGATACCCTGTTTGCGAAGCGTTCCGACGACGGAGGCTCCAATCAGGCGTCCAACAACAATAAGACGGCGCTGCTTCTGCAGGAGGTCGAAGCGTACGACGGCGTCTCCGTGCTGGCGACCAATTACAAGCACAATATCGATCCGGCGTTTTTCCGGCGTATGAAATATATTGTGGAATTTCAGTTCCCCGATCCCGACACAAGAGAAATGCTGTGGCGCACGACGATTCCGAAGGGGACTCCGCTTGCGGACGACGTGGATATCCGCTTTCTTGCGGAACGGTTTGAATTTGTCGGCGGCAATATCAAGAACTGTATTTTGAACGCGGCGTTTCTTGCGGCGGCGGACGGCGAAGGGAAGGAAGTAAGTATGAAGCACTATCTGACGGCGATCAAATATGAATTTGTAAAGACCGGAAAAGTATTTACAAAGGCTGATTTTGAACCGTACGCATACATGGTAGGGCTTGGAGAAAGAGAGGAGGATGAATGATGACGGATTACATTCGGTTACAGGACGGACAGTTAGACGGGTACGCGCATATGATCCCTGAGTGGATTATGGAAAGCCGCAGAGAGGGGCTCGACGCAGAATTCTGGGGAATGGAAGAGTTTGGGATTCCCTGCGGCGCGGCGGCTCTCTGGCGGGAAGGCGCTACAAAGTATCTCTGGCATCTGTATGTGGCGCAGGAGCAGAGGGGAATGGGAAAAGGAAGCGGATTTTTGCTGGAGCTGCTGTATAACGCATACAAGGAGGGCTGCGAAGCGTTCGCAGTCAAATATATTCCGGGACAATTTCCAGCGTTTGAGCGGCTGTTGGACGCCTATCCGTCGAGCCGTCAGGAAGAAGCGGCGGGAAGCTTTCAGTGCGCCTTAGGGGAGCTGCTTTCGCTGGACGTTCTGCAGGGCGGATACGGCAATACGAGAGCGCTTTCGGAATGTACCGAAGAGAGCCTGCGCCCGTTTTACAGAAGACTTTCGGAGCTTGGGGAGGATATCGTAGCTCTGCCGGTCAATAAAAAGGAATATCTGTCCGATTACAGCGCGGTCGTTATGGAGGAAGGGCAGCCCGCAGGAATGCTCTTAGTCAGGGAGGATATGGAAGGCGGCGTATGCATTCCGATGATCGTCAACCTTTCGAAAAACATCGCGGCGCCGATCGAGATGATACGCTTCGCCGTACAAAAGGGAGGGCGCGACTATCCGCCGGAAACGCCGTGCAGATTTGCGGTCGTGAACGGGACGCTCCTTCAGATGCTGGAAAAGATGGGGATAAAATCCGGGACAAAGCGCTGCCTCCGCACGATCGGGCTGTCTTATTTTGCCGAATATGAGCAAAAGGCGGAGACGTATCTGGAAACGGCGCGGAGCAGAATGATATAGGAGGGATCGGGTATGGATAACATGGCTATGATGCAAAGGGAACAGCTGCAGCAGTTTGCGGACAAAAGTCTGCAAAAGGAGAAAAACGCGGAAGCATATTTGACGGAACATGAACGGCAGCTTGGCATGAACGCGGCGCAGCTTCAGGAAAGATACAATCCGCAGCCGATCGCGCGACCAGGCATTGTCGCAGATATGCCGCAGCGGGATGTGGAAGAAAAAGAATCCAAACGCAAAAAACGTGAAAAAAATCAGCTCAGGAATCAGGAAAGCGTTCTGCAGAGAAACCGCCGGGAGGCGGGAGAGAGCGAGGAAGACCGCGTACCCAAAATGCAGAGAAGAGGGACGCTGGATCAGGCCGCAAGGGAAATGTTTGAACAGACCCTTCGGGCGGATACGTTTTCCCCGCGGTATGTGCTGGAGCATTTCGTGGAGGTAAGGGAGCAGCTCGACCGCTGGAGGGAACATTTGCAGCTCTGCGGAGAGGGCGGCGCTTTGCATGAAATGCTGTCCGCGGAGCAGCTACTCCGTCTGGAAGGCATGCGGGAACTGTATGAGCAGGGCGAGAGAGCGTTTTCAAGCGCGCTGAACGCGCTCGGCTATCAGTACCAGCCGCAGGCGCGGGGGAGCAAGCTTTTTGTGGAAAATCTGACGCCGGAGCAGGTGCGGCAGGCGCTGGAAGAAAATATGAGGCAGCGCGAAGAAATGCGGCGGAACGCGGAAGCTCTGGACGAGGGAGTGACAGACCGGCTTTTCCTAACGGAAAAGGAAAGGCTGCAGCCTGATCTGGAGAGAATGCGTCAGGACATGAGAGAAAATGAAGAGTTCTCTTTTATCGAATCGGAGCATCTCAGCAACCCGTATCAGTATGAAGCCATCGAGGAAGTAAAAAGGCTGATTACGGAAAATCCGCAGACGTATGCGGAGCATAAAGAAACGGTAGATAAATTATATCAGGAATTTTTCCGGCTGATGGAAGCAAACGGCGCTTACAATGAGGAAGCATTGGCGCTTGCATTGGTTCAGAACGCGCAGAGCAGGAAGATACGGAATATTGCGGCAGGGCGGCTGGACCGGCAGAGGGAAAAAATGCAGCTGATCCGTAACCGGGCGCAGTGTATGGAAGCAGGGATCAGACATTTGCTGCGCGGAGATGAGGTTAATGAGAATGAGTCGTTTATCTTAAGAGAATACATGGCGCCGCAGAACGAATTGGAGCGGGAACGCAGAGCGGCGGAGGATGCGGCGGCCGGTTATGCGGAGCTTTACCGGAATAAAAGAGCGCTGCTGGAAACCGCGGCAAAGCAGGCGTATGGAGAAGAGGCCGGAAATGAGCTGATCTCCGGGGAGAATATCCGCTATATGATGTTTATGGAACCCGGGCAGCAGGCGCATAACGAAGCGGTCGTCGGAATGCTTCAGCTTCGGAAAAACGAAAAAGGCGCCGTGGGAGAAGAAGCGAAGCAGGCGGCGTCCCTTGCGCTGAGCCGGGCGGCTAAGACGCTCGTACTTCCGTATCTGGAGCGGATGCGTGATTTTGATACGAAGGAGCTTTCAAGCTGCAGCGACGAAGAACTGATCGGGCGCGCGCAGGAGCTGCAGGAGCTTTATATTTCCGGCATGCAGGCGGTGGATGCGGCAAAGTATGCGGATACGGACGATGCGGCAGGGCGTTCCATCAAAGAAGTATTTTGCGGCGCAAACAAAGAGCTATTTACCTTAAAGTGCTGTATGGTTCAGTTTTATGCCGTTAAGGCGAGAATGCTTTCTATGGTGAAGGCGTATGAGAAGGGCGCGCTGACAACACGATGCTTCATCGAAACGGAGCTTAACAAGATCCGGAACATGTGCCGTCTCGGAGACGGAAATGAGATCGGCATGGATCATATGCTTACTTATATTAAGAGCGTATTGGAAAAGAACGAACCGGTGCAGGAGGCGTCTTATCGCAAATATTATGCGTCTCCGGCGGTTTTCGAAAAGTATGCGGCAGCCGTACACCCTCATCTGCCCAGCCCGCATCCGGAATATGACGGACTGTTGGAAGATGCGATTGCGAATGCAAAGAAAAGGCTGGGGCTTGATGAAAGGGAAAGCCTTAATTCGGATCAGATAAAGAACGCATACAAATTGAAGCTGGAGGACATTGCCGGAATCAGGGAGGAATTGAACAAGCCGGAGCTGTCCGAGGATGAGCGGCTGGAGCTGAGCGCCCGGTTACAGACGGAAGAGACACGTGCGGAAATGCTGCAGAACGACTATGCGCTGAGAGCGGAACACTATAGAACGACGGGCCGAAAGGAAACGGATACGATGAAGGAAGCGATTTTCCGTTCTTATGACAGCGCCAGAGGGCTTCCGGCATTCAGAAGCATGGGTGAAGAGGAATTCCGCACGATGTGCAGGCAGCTTTCCGCGGGCGCATTGTCCGAAGATACGGCGACTCCGGAAGAAATAGAACATTACCATGCGGAGAATGTAAAGGGACTGACCGCTTATAAGGCGCGTATGAAGCAGCATTATGAGATGCTGGAGGAGCGCTTCCATCATAGAATGCCGTCGGACGAATACATACAGGAGCATATCGAAGAGCTTACGCTGCTTTTCGGAAATATACAGGTGGATACCAGTCTCGTAACGTCCATAAAGGATATGATCGATCAGAATAATCCGGAAGATATGAAGCTGTATCATATGGTGCTTACCTATAATGCGATGGGCGGCTATATTACAAACATCTCTAATGCAGCGGCATTGGCAAGACTGGATTACAAGGAGGCTGTGACACTTGCAAGCAATCCGTGGAGGGAGGCGCAGGAATCGGTTCAGTATCTGGAACGGACGCGTTAAAGGAAAAGTCCCGGGAGAAAGGAATGAGTCGGTATGGGAGAAGGTTTTACAAAAGAAGCTTATGAAGTCGTTTACAAACATCCGCAGTGGAAGCAGGAAGCAACCAGATACGAGGACCGTATGGCGGCGAAGCTTTTTCACATGTCCTATACGAAGGAGGCCGTTAAAACCGCTATGGGAAAGATCAGCCGCATTCTGACCGCTTATTACGGAGACGGCGGGCAGACGCTCGACCGTCAGCGGGAAGAAGCCGTCGAGGCGGCGGGAGGATTGACGGATCTGGCGGAGCTGTTCGGCGAGGACACATCGGAGGTCAAGGTCAATAAAACGCTTGTTACGGCGCTGATGCAGGGACGGCGGGACAACAGCGGAGCCGGTCAGGTCAGGAAGCTTCAGGCAGGCGATCCCAAAGAGGGAGGCGGCGTTTATACGCAGGAGGAAGCCGACCGCGCCAATATGGAAACGCTGGATGCGGTGATGAACAGAGACGGGAATCTGCGGGAGCAGATGACGCTTCTTTATAACGGAATGTTCGTCAACGGCGGATATACGCCGGAGCAGATCGCGCATGGCGCCTCTTTTAAAGGGGTTTTGCAGGGAATTACGAGAGAAAACGGCGTCTGCAGCCTGAATCCGGATTTGATGGGGATCGATTACGATCTGCTGGAAGGGCTGGAACGCTACCAGAAGAAAGAGGACGTATTCGATACCTACAGCATGGGACGCGACCTGCAGCGCCGCAGCGAAGAACTGACAGGAAAGGGAAACCGGCTGACGAGATGGTGGAGAGGCATGAAGCGCGCGCTGAATGCCACGCTGCACAATTCCATGCTCCGTAAAAAGCGCCGGACGCCGCTCCGCGAAGGCGAGGCAGGACTTGGGCTGCAGCATTATGAGCAGCTTGGGATCGGACCGAGCGCAAGGGAACGGGAATATTCCGTAATCACGCAGGAAGAAGACGGACAGAGACATGAGAAGCTTCTGTGGAAAGAGGGAGCGGCCTATTATCAGGTCAAAAAAGAAGTGACTGCGGAGGGCATGCTGCAGACTGCGGGAGCTTCCGGGACGACGCTGCGTATGCTCGGCGCTTATCGTCTGATGGGAGCAAGCAGGAAGGAGCTTCTGGATTTCAGACTGGCGCTGATCGCATGGATGGTATCCTCGCACGATCATTCTCTGTATGAGATTCTGCAGGGCTCGCACAATGCGGGCGTAGTCGGAACGGAGGATTTATCCGAGGCTGCGGCGATGTATACGAACGTGGATCCTCTCGATACGGAGATTCTGCGGGAGCATTTTGCGGAAAACAAACAATTTCCTCATGAGATCATTTATAAGCGTCAGTTAAACGAGCTGAAGGAAGCAAGGGAAGCAAGGGAGAGGAAGCTCGGCAGGGACGAGGTGCGGAGAGACCGGATCATCGAAAGCGGCGCGTTAAAGGATCAGTACGAGGTGATAGACGGTCTGCTGAAGAAGCGCAGAAACGATCTGCGTACGCTGGAAAGAAAGATAACAAGCCTGATCAACCGGCTCCTGCTCGACCCGGCAAAGGCGTTTAAAGGCGATACGGACGGCAGCAGGCGGCGCGAGGCTGAGGAGAATCTGATGCAGGCGCAGATGGATCTCTTTTATCTGAAAGAAGACGTACAGAAGATTCAGGATAAATATAACGAGGTCAACGCAAGAAGACAGAGCGTAGAGCTGCTGCCCGAGCTGACGCTTTTCGCAAAAAGCGCGGTAACGCAGGGGACGGACGCTATGGAACTCCGGGCGCAGGATCTGGCGCTGAATATCTATACGACCGGCGCTTACATGACGATGAATGTGGGCAGCAAATGGGGCGGCACGCTCGGAAAGATGAAATTAAAGGACGACCGCGTGGACGAAAAGAAATTCGGCAGCTATCAGTCGTCCTATAAAGCGGAGACAAAGGACGGCAAGCTGCTGGATCAGATCTTTGCGATGACGCGTCTCTCGGCGAGAATGGCGCAGGACGCGCTGGAGGAACGGGGCAGCCGCGAGCAGGAGCGGGAGGACGAGGCGGATTATCTGCACGCCGCCAGAGTCAATACGTTCCGAGGCGAGAAGAGCGGCGGAGGCGGCTATCGGACGCAGGGAAGCGAATACGATACAAAGGCGCTGACGAGCACGTCAAAACGGCTGGAAAAGGCGCTGATGTATTTCGGAAAGAGCGCGGAAAGCGCGGGATATGACAGATCGGTGCTCGCTCTTTATCAGTTGACCGGAAAGGGCGCGGTAGACATCACGCAGCTTTCCAAGGTCGCCAATGAGGAAGAAGTGCTGGTGCCCTCCGGGACGCGCTTCCGTGTGGAAACGCCGCTTGTTAAAAATGTGTCTGTGGAAGCGCTGCGGCGCGATCCCGAGCATATCGTGTCCGATGCGGTCGGCGACGACGCCGTTGCGGCGGAATTTGCCTTAAACGAAGAAGGAAAAGTCAATTACGGCGGCATTAAGCATGTCAACGTCGTAAGGCTGGTAGAAGTGGACGGTCCGGGCGCAAGACGGAGAAGGGCGGCGGACGCGTCCAGATGGACGAGAGAACAGATCAAACGATCTCTGGCACAGTAGGCAGGGAGACTGGAATGGATGAAATGATGAAAGAAAAAGAATATTTACAGCTTGCGGAAGTGTATTTCTCCGGGCTGGATCAAAGCCCCTATCATTCGATAGAAGAGCAGTATCATGACTGGATGCGGTTTGTGGATATGCTTTGCAGTATGCAGATTGTGATGAAAGAAAATAGTCTCGAGGAGAGCTTTTCAAGGATCGGTACCGTGTACCGGGACGAAGCGTTAATGCGCGCGATCGAGCCGCGCCCGCTGCGGCGCGCAGGCGGCGGAGAAGAAATCTTCCGTATTTTCCAGACCCTTCTGCATAAGGGACAGGCGGCGGCGCAGGAAGGGCGTTTTCTGCCTTTCGACGTTCTCTGTATGCTGCATGAATTTACTTACCCGGAAATCATGGAGGTCGTTCTTTCCTTTATGCCAGACCTGAACCGCAAATACGAACGCGTCTATACCGTTTTGCAGGAAGAGCCGTCCGACTCGATCCGGCCGACGGTCGGCTTTGTCTATGACATCTGTTCTTTGTTTCTGCCGATGCAGTATGAGGATATCGCCCTGCTTTCGGACGAGGACGGATATCTGGGGCAGTTTGTGTTCGACCGGCGCTTTTGGGGCGGCGGGGACGAATCGAACCTGTCGAAGCGGCTTTGCCTGAATCAGCGGATCCGGGACTTTCTGATGGGAAATCCCGGCAAAATGGGAAAGCTTTATCCGTATGCGCGGGTTCTTGCGGGAGACGGGAACGGAGAGATACCGGATCGTATTTCCGGCAAAGAAAACGCGGCGTATCTGTTGGAGCTGATGGGCGGATTGCTGGAAAAAGAAAAGCGCGGCGTCATCTGTCTGCTGGGAGAGGCGGGCGTCGGAAAGAAATTTTTGCTGGGGACTGTGGCGGAGCTGACCGGGCAGAGCTTTCTGTCCGTAGAGCTGCCGCTGCTTCTGGAGCTGGATTATCATGACCGGAAGGAGCTGCTGAATGACATTGTCTGCAAATGCATGATCGAGGGGCTGCACCTTCATTTGGATCATGTTCCGTACGGAGAGGCGGAAAAAAGACCGGTACGGGAAATTTTATCCTTTTTCCAGAAATATATCATGATTTTATTTCTTTCTTCCGAAACGGAAGAACTGGCGGAGACAGTGCGGCATGCCGCATGGCTTCCTGTAGAGCTGAAAAGACCCTCAGGCTTTGTGCAGAAAGCGTTTTGGGAGCATTTCTTGAAAGAAAAGAGGATTACGCCCGCGCCGGAACTGAATCTGGATGAGATCGTGTCCAAATATTCTCTGACGCCCGGAGCGATCCGGCGGATCGCGGAGCGGCTTCAGATCGAAGGAGAGGAGCAGATCGACGAGCAGACCTTATCTGACAGAATCAGGGAGATGTGCAAGGTCAATTTCGGCAGCAAGGCAAAACGCCTGCAGACCGGTTTTTGCTGGGAAGACATGGAGCTGAACGAGGAAAGCGAACGGGAGCTGAAAAAGATCGCCGCCTATGCGAAAAACAGGACGACCGTTTATGAAAAGTACGGATTCGGAAAGAAGATGCCCTATGGAAAAGGCTTTTCCGTTTTGCTGTACGGGCCGCCCGGAACCGGAAAGACGATGGCGGCGACCGTACTGGCGAACGAACTGAAGCTGGATATTTACCGGATCGATCTCTCACAGATCGGAAGCAAATATATCGGCGAAACGGAAAAGAATCTGTCGGCGATCTTCGAGACGGGCAGGCATGCCAACGCCATTCTTTTCTTTGACGAGGCGGACGCTCTTTTTACCAAAAGGACGGAGGTCGCAAGCTCGAACGACAGATACGCCAATGCGGAGATCGCTTATCTGCTCCAGAAAATCGAGGAATATGACGGGATTTCCTTCCTGGCGACCAATAATCTCAACAATTTCGATACGGCGTTCCGCAGAAGGATTACCTTTATCGTGCCGATGAACCTGCCGGACGCGGGCATACGGCGGCGCCTGTGGGAAAACGTATTTCCGGCGGAGCTGCCGAAGGATGCGATCGATTTCGGCGCGATCGCGGAGCATGCCGAGATGTCGGGCAGCAGTATCAAGTCCGCGGCGCTGCGGGCGGCTTATCAGGCGGCGCTTGAAAAGCGTCCGGTGACAAGAATGGACGTGATCGACGCCATCGACGCCGAACTGCGTAAATGCGGAGCGCTGAGCATCCGTCAGGAACTGATTCGGGGAAAATGACGGGAGAATAACCAGAACACCATGACGGAAAGGGGCAGAGATCACCTATGAAGATAATCAGGATAACAAAGGAAACCATGCATTGGTTTGAAACGCTGCTTCCGACTGATCTGACCGGGCGGACTGCGAATGGGGAACCGCTATTTTTCCTCGGCGCAGTCGAGGAGAAAACGGCGTGCGGCGTGCTGGCGTTTACAGCCGGAGAGATCGCAGAGATCGAATACCTTGCGGTTTCTGACCCGTTCCGCAGACACGGCGCGGCAAACGCGCTGCTCGACTGTCTGTGCAGGCGCGCTGCGCGCAGTCTGATACCGGTTTTCTGCACGTTCGCGGCGGCGGACAAGACCGATCCGCTTTATCTGCTTTTTGCAGAACGCGAGGACTTTACGGTAATCGGGCTAGAGGGGCGGCGCGTGCGCGTGACGAGAGAGCAGATCGACCGATGCGGCGCTCTGGCGAAGATAGAGGCCCGCGGTATTTCATGCGAGCGCTTTTTTGACCGTCCCGGCTGGGCGCAAAAGGCTTTTCTGACGGAGTTAAGACGCCGGAACCTCTTTTATCTGGATGACGATACGATCTGGCGCAGCCTTGTAAAGCCGCTGTGCCTGACGATCGGAGCGGATGACAGACTCAGGGCCGCGGTATTTATCGGACGCGGACCAAATGAGCGGGAGCTGACGCTTCCGTTTGCGTGGTGCGCGCCCGACTGCGGCGGCGCGCTGATCGCATTGTTTTCCGCGCTGCGCAGAGAATTGCTTTTGGAGATGCCGCAGGGCGGCGTGCTGACGATTGACGCGGTGGAGCCGTCCGCCTATGGAATCGTGAACAAGCTGTTTCCGCAGGCGGAGGAAGAGGCGCGCTATTTTGAGGCGGTTTTGGATATGGACTATGTCTGGGGAGGGACGTACGATGCCGGAAACGATGAGGAATGAGAACGAACTGGAAAGAAGACTGCATGACGAACGGTATGAGCAGATGCAGAACCTGCAGGATGTCCGGGAGCAGGAAGAAATGCAGGACCAGGCACAGCGGCTTCAGGCGGAAATGCAGGAGGAAATGCATGCGCAGGAGCAGATTCAGGCTCAGGCGGAAATGCCGCTGCTTGCCGGTATGCCGGTGGAAGCGCAGATCGAGCAGGAGGCGCCGCCGGCGCAGGTTCAGGAAAACAGACGGGCGCACAAGATACGTTCCAAGTGGAAGGGGCTGCGCATCCTGCCCCGCAGGCGGGAAGAGCGTTCGGCGGCAAGGAGGGAAGAAGCGGAGCGGGAATGGCAGGCGCAGCGCAGACGCGCGCAGGAAGCCGACAGATATGCGAAAACGCTGCCGGTCGGTACGGAAGAACGCGCCGAGGCTTTGCAGAGAAAGGAAGAGCTCGCGGTCGAGGCGGATTATCTGCGCCGCAAATTCAGAGTGATGCAGATCGAAAACGAGGCGGAACGTAAGCGCGAGGAAAAGACGCTGAAACGCCATGCCTATTACGATTCGATCAGAAAGGCGGTCGAAAGGGTGAAGGCGGATAATCCGCTTGCGCATGAGGAAGCGGAATATGTGAATCCGCAGAACGGACATAAGCTTGTGAATATCGGGCGCGCATTTTTTGGCGGCACCAAGCCGATGTATATTTTTGAGGACCGGAACGATCCCATTATGCGGGGCGACGAGGTCGTCGGTTACCGGCAGTATCTGTTTAAGAAAGCGGTCAACTGTCTCGGCTTTGACAAACCGGAGGGCGCGCTTGTGACGGAGGCGGCCGCCAATCTGCAGCGTATGATCTGCGGCGAGTACGCGATTCCCGCGTTCGCCGCCAGGGTCGGCGACGAGGTGGTCGGTTCCTTTCAGGTAAAGCTGGAAACATGGCAGGAGGAAGAGGGACGGATCGATCTGTTTGCATGGCAGGCAAACCCGAAGGAAGAGCTTTCCGATGAGATCAAACGCGAGGTGCTGCGCGAGCACACGCTGGACTGGCTGCTGTGCAACTTCGATACCAAGGGAGAAAACTTTCTGCACCGCGCGGACGGGCATCTAAGCTCGTTCGATAAAGAGGCTTCCTTTGGGAAGCTCAAGGACGACGGGGCAAGGAGGATGAGCACGACCTATCAGCCGCATGCGAACAATACGCTGTACAACGTTCTCTTCACCGAGTTCGCCGAGGGACGGCAGACGCTTGATCTCGACAGCACGTTACACCAGATCCGCATAGTCGAAGGGCTGGACCGGCAGACCTATCTGGGACTGTTCAACGACATGCTGACCGAGAAATACGGCAGGACGGGCAGGAAACGCCGCGCGGCCGAGGAGGCGATCTGGGCGCGCAAGGACGGCCTGATGGAGGAATACAGACGCTTTTACGGCGAACTGATCGCGCGCCGCAGGACCGCGCTTGTAAAGGCGGGAAGAGAAGATGATTTTGCGGGCCGCACAGACCAGGGCGGACGCTTCCTCTTTGCGGAGCAGTAGCGTCAGGATGGTCCGAAATTGAACAAAAGTGTCGGAATTTACATTGTAACCCCGTCTGCGATCCCTTAAAATGCAAGCAGAAAAGGATGATGCGGAGATGAAACTGCTTGTTGGACTTTGCGCGGGGATATTCTGGGCGCTTGACACGGTGATACTGAATTTATGTCTTGGAGGGGGAACTTACGGTCTGCCGCAGAGCTTTGCGGTATTTCTGCCCCTTGTCGTCACATGCCTGCACGATCTTTGCTCGGCGGCGTATCTCCTTCTGTTTCAGGGAGGGAAAAAACGTCTTGCCGGAGTAAGAGCGGCGCTTTTTACGAGGGAAGGACGTTTTGTCATGCTGGGCGCTCTGCTTGGCGGACCCGTCGGGATGGCGGGCTATGTGTCCGCCGTCCGTTATCTCGGCGCGGCGAATACCGCCATGATCTCGGCTCTGTTTCCGGCGGTCGGTTCCGTTATGGCGTTTCTCTTTCTGAAGGAAAGGCTCTCGGCCGGTCAGACGACCGGTCTGCTGCTTTCGGTCGCCGGAATGGCGCTGATGGGCGGAAAAATGGCGGGAACGGAAAACGGAGCGCTCCTTCCCGGCGTCTGCTGCGCCCTGCTGTGCGTGTTTGGTTGGGCGGGCGAGGTCGTGATCTGCAGCTATGGGATGAAGAGCGGCGTCTTAGACAATGAGCAGGCGCTTACGATCCGACAGATCACATCCGCATTATTTTATTTCTGCATTATCCTATCGATCATCAGGGGCCATGCGGCGGCGTTTCGGATGATGGCGTCGTCCGGGATGCCTTTGATTGCGGCGGCCGCTCTTGCGGGAACGGTTTCCTATTTATGCTACTACCTGACGATCCGCAGGCTGGGAGCGTCCGTCGCTATGGCGCTGAACGTTACCTACGCCGCATGGGCGATCGTTTTGGAAGGACTGCTGCTTCATGAGGCCAGAAGCCTGAGGGAATGCGTCTGCGGCGTAATCATCGTCGGCGGGGCGCTGTTGTCTGCATTGTTGGCGGGAAAGGCGGGATATTAGAATGGGATTATGTGAAATCGGAAGAAACGGATTATTTCTGTATTTTTATCTGGAAAAAGGAGAGGAAGCGCAGCTTCTCGGCGTTTTTCCGGAAAAAACAAAGCTGTGTGAAAAAAAGAGAGAGGCGGGAGCCTGCCGCGTTGCGGACGTGCTTTCTCCCGGCAGGAAGAACTATTCCTTCCGGGGCGGCAAAACGTTTTACGATACGCCTGCGTACCTGTTTGTCGCAGAAGAGTTTCGGTGGATCGGCGAGAATTGTTTTGAGATTGTGCAGCGTTCGCAGCAGGGAGAGCTTATGGTCAGGACGTATTATACCTTTTCGGAGAAAGCGCCCGTCGTCTCCTGCAAAAGCGTTTTGGAAAACAGGTCGGAAAAGGAGATTACGATAGACGGGATCACTTCCTTTTGCTTAGGGGAGATCGGACATTACGAAAAGGGGGTCAGCAATCCTTCCGAAGAACTTGAGGTGTGCTATGTCCATAATACCTGGTCGGAGGAATGTCGCGTGGTGCGCCGCAAATTAAAGGACGTCGGCGTATGGGCGTACGGAAATCTCTCGTATGATCGGTTCAGGATCGGAAATCACAGCGGATTTTCGAGCGGAGAATATCTGCCGGTTGGCGCGGCGTACGATACGAAGGCGGATTCCACTCTGATGTGGCAGATCGAAAGCAGCGGCGCATGGGCGTTTGAGATCGGGTGCTTTATTCCCGGGTACTGCGAGTCCTTCCTGCAAAAGGAATACAGGCAGCAGATTTATCTGCAACTGTTCGGGCCGGATATGGAGAGCGCGGGCTGGTACAAAACGCTGACGCCGGGTGAGCGCTTTGAGAGCGTTCCCGCCGCCGTTACATGCGTCCGGGGAACGCCCGAAGACGCGGCCGGGGCGTTTGCGCTGTATCGGAGAGAGAAAAGAAGGATTACAAAGCTTCCGGTCATTTTTAACGATTATATGAATTGTTTTATGGGCGATTCCACGACGGAAAAGCTGCTTCCGCTCATCGATCAGGCGGCGCAGGCGGGCTGCGAAATCTTTGTGATCGACTGCGGATGGTATGACGCGGGAGACTGGCAGTATACCTTCGGGGAATTTGAGGAATGCAGGGAACGCTATCCCGGCGGCCTTTCGGAGGTGACGGAGCGGATCAGGAGCAGAGGGATGCGCCCCGGGATCTGGCTGGAGCTGGAATCGGTCGGCGTCGACTGCGCGGCGCTTCGTTCCATGCCGAAGGAGTGGCTTTTTACGCGGCACGGCGAGCCGGTCGTCGATTCGGGCAGAGTGCATCTGGATTTCCGCGTCCGAGAGGTAAGGGAAAGGGCCTCCGCTATTTTGAAGCGGGTCGTTACAAAATACGGACTCGGATATATCAAGATCGATTATAATCTGGAGCTGTCGTTCGGAACGGAGCGATACGCGGATTCTCCCGCCGACGGGCTTTTGCAGCATAACAGAGCTTATCTGGAATGGTTCTCTGGGGAGCGCAATAAGTACCCTGAGGTCATATTTGAGAATTGCGGCAGCGGCGGACTTCGGATGGATTATGCGATGCTGTCCCGGATGGATATCCAGTCGGTCAGCGATCAGGAGGACTATCGGATCATGGCGGTGATCGCCGCCAACAGCGCCGTCGCCGTACTCCCTGAGCAGGCGGGCGTCTGGGCCTATCCGCTTGCCGGAGCGGAAGCCAAGGAATGCGTGATGAACATGGCGTCCGCCATGTTGCAGAGGATCCATCTCGGCGGCAGGCTGGACCGGCTTTCCAGAGAGAGCTTCAACGCCGTAAAGGAAGGGATCGACTGCTATAAAAGGATCCGGGAAGAGATCCCGGACGGGATTCCGTTCTGGCCGCTTGGATTTCATGCGTTTGACGCCGGATGGCTTGCATTCGGGCTGCATCTTGCAGGCAGGGATCTGCTGACCGTATGCAGGAGAGAGGACGAAAGGGAGCAGATCACGCTTTCGCTTGGAAGAGAAGCGGAGCACGCCGCCGTGTTATATCCGGCGAAAAGCGATCTGACGGTCATAAGACGGGAGAAAGATACGGACAGGATCGACGTACGGCTCCCGTCCAGAAACAGCGCGGGGATTTTAGAGATCAGGTATTCTGATTCCAGAGATTGAAACGCGTCCCGGATCAGGAGATCCGGGGCAGGAAAATTACGACGCGGGTGCCGTGAGGCGAGCAGGGGCTGATCTTCAGCTCCTGTTTTTCTTTCAGCAGATAGGCAAGACGCCAGCGGATGTTGGCAAGACCGATATGCTTTCCGCGGTTGTATTCGTTTGCCATGTCGAAATGCTCCGATTCCTCGACGATCTTTTCATAAGCGCGCATGTCGATGCCGATCCCGTTGTCTTCGACGCAGATGCAGAGGGAGTCGGAGCCGGCGGGACTGATCGTAATGCGGATATACGGCGTCTCTCCGTGCAGACTTTCGAAGCAGTCGTTCAGAAAGCCGTGTACGATGGAGTTTTCGACGATTGGCTGAAGGATATGCTTCGGGATCTGGCAGGCTTCCAGCTCCGGCGAAACATCCCATGTGATCTCGATGGTTTCGGGATAGGAATACTGCTGGATTTTCACATACTGTTTGGCGACGTTGACCTCGCAGGCGACGCTGTCAAGGGCGGAATGCTCGTTGATCCGCAGGCTGTCCTTTAAAATGCAGATCAGGGCGTTGTTGACGACGACGATGTCGTCACATCTTTTTTTCCGGGCAAGATAGTTGATCGTATTCATCGTGTTATAAATAAAATGCGGGTTAATCTGCGAAATATGCAGCCCGTATTTCAGGATCTGTTCTTTTTTCTGCTCTTCCAAAAGCAGCCCGATCTTCTGGTTCAATTCTTTCGCCATATCGTTGAACGCGTGGCTTAAATCTTCGATCTCGTCGCCGGTGTGGATCTCGATCGGCGCGGTGTCTCCGTAGGTAAAATTGCGCATATGGCTCGAGAGCGTTTCGATCGGCGAAATGATATTGTAAATCACAGGGCGCAGACAATACGAGGACAACGCCATCAGCGCGATCAGGGAGATCAGAAGAATGACGCACATCGGCACAAATTCTCTGAGAAATTCATAATACGGGATAAAGGCGACAAACTTCCATCTCGTAACGTCGCTTCTGTGCGAAAGAAAAATCCCCCGCGCGCTGTAAAAGGTATAGTCGTCAAAAAATTTGTTTTTGTCCGCCCCTTGAAGACACTTTGAGAGATACTCGAACGCCGCGTCCGAAAAACGTCCGCTGACGATCGGGCTGTTCTGGTTATTCAGCCAGACGTATTGGGGAAAGACGTTGTCGGAGCCTGTCATAATCGAAGAAAAATTTTCGGGACGGATGAGCAGGAGCATTTCGCCGGAAAGCTTCGAGATGTGATCGAGTCTGATGCAGAAATACAGCTGTCCGTCGTCATAATAGAAAAAGCGGATAAAATTTTCTCCCGTCAGAGCGGTATACCAGTCGGAGGAAAGGATGTCCTGCGCATCCTGATCGGAAAGAAAGACGGAATGGTAGACGCCCTGTGTGGAATTGATGATAATGTTCTGGATATTCGCGCCGATCCCGCTTAATTCCATCAGCCGGTTTTCCACTTTGACTTTATCGGAGACCTCGCCGCTTTCGATCAGCCGGGTCAGCTTCTGATCCGTCGGGATCAGCTTGGCGTAGGCGATGATATTCGTAGCTTCCAGATCGAGTTGTCTGGCAGTCTGCGCGCCAATGACGTTCAGTTGATTCAGGCTGCTTTTCAGATGGCTTGTCAGAAAAAGCAAAAGCAGCGGAACGGCTGTGACAAGGATGGCGACGAGCGTCAGTCTTACCGTATTTTTTTGAAGCTTTAATCCGATCACGGAGTTCTGGGTAAATTTCAGTTTCATGATGTTTGATTCTTCTTTCTGTAGTCTAACGGTTTGACGCCGATCTGTTTGACAAATACCTGGCTGAAATACTGCGGCGAGGAATAACCGGCGGCCTCGCTGATCTCATAGATTTTCAAATTCGTTTCGGTAAGCAGCCTGCACGCCTTTCTGATCCGGCAGGCGGTAATATAGTCCCCGACCGTATCGCCCGTTTCCGATTTGAAGATTCTGGAAAGGTGGGTGACGGAAAGCCCGATATGATCCGCAATTTCCTGCAGCGATAGTTCCGGCTTCTGAAAGTTTCCGGCAATATAGTCCGCCGCCTGTCTGACTTCGCGCGAAAGCGTCTGCTTTACCTCTGTCTGCAGCCGTTCAAACTGCAGGAACAGAAAGGCGGAAAGCGAATCGAGGTCGCGGCAGTTTTCGTAAGCGCAGGAGAAAACGGCGGATCCGGAAACCCGGCTCAGGAAAGAAAAGCAGACGTCGAGCAGGCCAAATAAGCCGGCGTAATTGTGGGATGCCCGGACGGGCCGGAGCTGTTGCTTGACCATATCGGTCAAAGACACGGGAGATTCCCGGAAGGCTTGCAGCAGCGCTTCTGTCGTCAGATCGCAGGCTTTATTTGTGACGAACAGCAGGTCGCTTTCCATAGGCAGGATCGTTTTCCGCTTTAGAAAGTACCGGCCCCGGAGCGGCGCCTGCATAGAGAAATAATCCCGATGGATTTTTTCGACCGGAAGCGCGATCTGACGGTAAAAGAAAGAAAAACTGTAGGGGAGCGTATCCGTCAGAAGACGCAGCAGGGAAGAGGCGTAGCGCGTCAGCAGCTCCAGCGTCTGCTGCATCGACAGGCCCGCAGGCAGCTCCAGCAAAATCACGATCTTCTGGTTAAAGGCAAGGAAAGAGCAGAGCTGACGGGCGGGCGCAAAGCGAAACTCTTCGATATAAGGCAGGGCGGACTGTATCATAGAGAGAGACGTAACGACGCGGTCATAGAGCGTCATGCCCGTATTGGGATAGAGGATATCCGGCGTCACAACGCAGTAGTGACAGCGTCTGCCCTGATAAGCGGAAAGAGAAGCCGGCATGGCGGCCTCGGAATCGTTGAAATATTCGCGGAACCGCTTCTGCAGATGTGAATAGGCTTCTTCATCGTGCGAAAGTATTTTGGTTCTGATCTTCTGCAGCTTTTCCGTCAGGATCCCGGCGGAGATCTCATCTTTGATCAGATAGTCTTCCACATCCTGGCGGAAGGCTCTTTTCATATAATCCACTTCGGCGTAAGCGGTCAGCAGGAGAAAGACAAGACGGGGATAGAGCTTTCTCGCTTCCTCGATCAGGGTAATGCCGTCCATTCCGGGCATGCTGATGTCGGTCACGACGAGGTCGACCGGATGCTCGGAGAGCGCCTTGAGCGCCTGTCTGCCTGATCTTGAGGCGGCGACGATCCGAAAGCCGTTTTCAGACCAGTCGATCATCGAAGAGAGATCCTCGATCGCGAGATATTCGTCGTCGACGAGCAAAACGTTTAAAATACGGGACATAAGCGTACGACCTGCCTTTCTTTATCTGTTCTTAATTTTACCACAATTCAGAAAATGATAAAGGGAAACGGCGGAAGTTGAAAGTATTGTGAACAAAATGGTAGGATTTTATATTTGGATGGAAAACGGAGACTGCTATACTTTACCTATCAAACAGGAAAGGAGCAGCATAAAGTGAAGCAGGAAGCAATATTACAGGTAAACGGTATTTACAAGAGCTTCGGCGCGGTCAAGGCGCTCAGGGACGTCAGCGTTTCCTTTCTGCCCGGCGAGATTCACGGACTGATCGGTGAAAACGGCTCGGGAAAATCCACGTTATCTTCCGTAATAAGCGGAATTTATCCATGCGATCAGGGAGAGATGTTTCTGCGGGGAGAATCCTATAAGCCTGCCGGCATTGCGGACGGAGAAAAAAACGGGATCTGCATGATCGTCCAGGAAATGGGAACGATCGGAGGAATCACCGTCGCAGCCAATATATTCGCCGGTAAGGAGCAGCTGTTTTCCAGACTGGGACTTGTAGACAAAAAGGCGATGAACCGGGCGGCGCAGGAAGCGCTTGATAAGATCGGCGCTTCCGATATCAAAGCGGAGACAAAGATCGACGAAGAATCGTTTGAAAACAGGAAGATCGTGGAAATCGCAAGGGCCATGTATCAGGACGTGCAGGTGCTGATTATCGACGAAACGACAACGGCGCTGTCGCAGAAGGGACGCGCTCTGATTTACAGAATTATGGACAGGCTGCGGGACGAAAACAAGGCGGTCATTTTTATATCGCATGATCTGGACGAGCTGACGGCGCACTGTAATACGATAACGGTACTCAGAGACGGCGTCTACATAAAAACCCTCCGCGGCGAAGAGATCCATCCCGACGCTATGCGGCGGCTTATGATCGGGAGAGAGGTACAGGATAATTATTACCGCGACGATTACGGGGATTACCGGGGCCGCGAAAGCGTCGTGACGGTAGACGGCGTGAGCACGGAAGGGGGACTGAAGGATATTTCGTTTTCCCTGAAAAAAGGAGAGATATTGGGAATCGGCGGTCTGACAGACAGCGGAATGCACGATCTGGGAAGAGCGGTATTCGGACTCGAAAAATGCGAAAGGGGCGGCGTTTATTTCTCTGAGACCGGAGAGAAGATCACTTCGCCCGGAAAGGCGATCCGCCATAAGATCGGCTACGTATCGAAAAACCGGGATAAGGAATCCATTCTGAACCAGTCGAATATCGTAGACAACATTTGTCTTCCGTCCTATGACAAAATCAGGAAAGGCGTATACATCGCCCCGAAGGCGGAAAAACGGCTGGCGCAGCAGGAAAGCGACATGCTGAAAATCAAGATGAGCTCTTTGAAACAGCTCTGCGGACAGCTTTCCGGCGGGAACAAACAGAAGGTGGCGCTTGCAAAATGGCTCGGGAACGACTCCGACATTCTGATTATGGACTGTCCGACAAGAGGTATCGACGTAGGCGTCAAGGCGTCGATCTATCAGCTGATGGACGACTACCGGAAGGCGGGCAAATCGATCTTGATGATCTCGGAGGAACTGCCGGAGCTGATCGGAATGAGCGACAGGATATTGATCCTGAAGGACGGAGCGCTTTCGAAGGAATTCGAAAGAAGCAGGGAGCTGACGGAAGCGGAAGCCATCAAATATATGATCTAAAGGAGCTGACAGCATGAAATTAAAAGAAAAAATCAAGATCAGAGAGATCGTTCCCTTCCTTAGTCTGATCGCGGTCATTCTGTTTTTTGAGATCGCAACAAACGGAACGCTGCTTACCTTTAAGAATATGAAGCTTATTTTTAATCAGGCGTTCGTCCTGATTGTCGGAAGCGTGGCGTGCAGCTTTATTGTGGCGCAGGGAGACGTTGATTTTTCTATGGGCTCTATGGTAGGTATTACGGCGGTCTGCGCCGCGTGGGCGTCCCACGCGATCGGCGTTTTTGCCCTTCCGGCCGCTATGCTGCTTGGAGCGGCGCTCGGCGTAGTCAACGGTATTTTGTTTGTAAAATTTAAAATACCGTCCTTTGTAGTCACGCTGAGTACGCTGATGGTTCTTCGGGGTCTCACGATTTTCATTGCGGGCGGCGGTTCGGTCAGCGTTCCGTTTTCCCTTTACAATTACGACAGCTTTCCGCTGAAGCTGACGATCTGCATTGCGATCGTCGCGGCGGCGGCCTTCTGTTTTAATCATACGAAGCTCGGCAAGTGGAGCAAAGCGATCGGTTCGGGGATCACGGCGGCATATCAGTCAGGCGTGCCCGTAGGGAAGATGCGGCTGTTTGGTTACGGACTTTCCGCGGCGATGTGCGGACTTTGCGGATTTTTCAATATGGTGCGCGCGGGTTCCGCGGCGACCAACACGGGAAACTTTTTTGAAACGGATATTCTGATTGCGCTCGTGCTCGGCGGTATGCCGCTGTCGGGCGGTTCCGCCTCAAAGATACGCTGCGCGGTGATCGGAAGCCTGACGCTGGCGATCCTTCTGAACGGAATGGTATGCTGGAATCTGAACGAAAAGGTGCAGCAGGGAATCAAAGGCGTTATTTTTCTGATCGCGGTATGGCTCACCTTCGATAAAAAGAATACCTCGTTAATTAAATAAAAAGAGGGAAACATAAATAACGATCATAAAAAAGAAAAGGAGAAGAAGGTATGAAGAAAAAACTGACGGCATTGTTTTTAAGTATGACGCTTATGCTCTCCGCCGCGCTTACAGGATGCGGGAGCGCGCAGAGCGCGTCGCCGGAAGAGCCCGGGGAAACGCAGGAAACGGCGGCGCAGACGCAGGAGGAGCAGGTGATGCAGACGGCGCAGAGCGCCGATAAGCTGCCCGAAACATTTAAGATCGGCGTCGTGATCTGGTCTACGACGGACGATCTCGGAGGCGCGAGCGCAAGACTGCTCGACTATGCTTCGGAAGTGATCGGCTGCGAAATGGTATACAATACCAATATTTCCTCCCCGGAAAGCCAGATCACAGCGACGGAAAATCTGATCGCGGCGGGCTGCAACGCGATCGCCATCTGTAATTACAGCGACGACATTCTGCCGAAAATCACAAGCCTGTGCGAAGAAAACGGCGTTTATTTTACGCTGATCTGGAGAAGCATTTCCGATCCCGAAGTAAAAGAGATCGTTGAATCAAGCCCTTATTATCTCGGAAATACGTGCGAAAGCGAAGAGGAAATCGGATACAGGATGGGCAAGAGCTTTTATGAAAAAGGCTGCAAGAACATTGCCGTGATTACGCAGGAAAAGGGAGACGCGACGGCGGACGCAAGAGACGCCGGATTTGACAGAGCCTGCGAAGAGTTCGGCATGAACCGGATCAGCGAGGTAAGAAACAATACGCTGACGGCGGAGGAGACGACAAAGGCGGTAGAAAACTTCCTCGCCTCCTTCCCGGAGCTTGACGGTATTTTTGTAACGGGCGGAAGCAATACGATTCTGGAAGGCGTGATTCAGGGACTTGCGCTCCACAATAAGACCGGAGAGGTCAAGGTGGCCTGCATCGACTTCATTTCAGATCTTGACAAATATATCGAAGAGGGCGCGATCGACGCGATCTCCGGCGGACACTTTGTCGATCCGTTATTCTCTTATATGCTGATGGTCAACCAGCTTGCGGGAACTCCGTTATCCGATCAGTGCGAGCAGATCGATCTGAACTTTATCAATCTGGAATCTCCCGAGGACGCAAGAAACTATTATCAGTACTGCGAGGGCGACAGCTATCCTTATAACGAGGAAGAAATCAGAAGCATGGTGAAATATTTCAATCCTGATATGACGATTGAAGAACTCAAAGAAATCGCGGCGGCTTACAGCGTCGAAGACGTCGTCAGCAGACATGGCGACGGAGACGTCGAAGATGCAGCGGATGAATAAGGTGGGATAAAGAATGAAGCGTAAAATAAAATGGAAAAATATGATTATTCCGGCGGCGATGCCTGTGATGGTGTTTCTCATATTCTTTCTCTGCCAACCGGAACGGTTCGGCACGCCGACAGGAATTATGATTATGCTTCAGCAATCGGTCATCAATTCGATTATCGGATTCGGACTCAGTCTGAATCTGGTGATCGATACATGGGACTTCTCGGCGGGCGCGCAGCTCGTGCTCGCCGGATTGATCGGAGCGTATTATTCCCAGTATTACGGACTGGCGGGACTGATTCTGATCACGGTATTGGCGGCGACGCTGCTCGGCGTGATCACCGGACTCGTATACTTTGTCTTTAAGATTCCGTCCATTATCGTAACGATCGGCATGATGCTTGTCTATGAATCGATCGGTTCGCTGTATCACGGCGGCGAAAATGTGACGATCGATATGGGAATCAGCTTTCTCGGGCGCTCTCCCGGTATCTTTATCGTCGGGATCCTGACGTATCTTCTGGCGTATGTGATCTATCATCATACGAAATTCGGGTACAATGTAAGGGCGGTCGGAAACGGAGAAGCGACGGCGAAAAGCATCGGCATCAATTCTCTGAAGATCCGTTTTCTGTGCTTTGCAGTAGGCGGCGTTTTCGTAGGAATTGCAAGCTTTTTGCAGGTCAGCTACGGCGGCGCGATCGCGCCGAAGACCGGAATGAACACAATGTCTATGGTATTCCCTCCGTTTATGGGCGTATTTATCGGGCAATATCTGGAGCGGTACTGCGACATTATGCTCGGAATTTTCCTCGGCGTTTTCTCGATGACGATGATCAATACGGGACTGATCGCTATGGGACTGCCGGGAACGCTGCAGCAGGTCGTGACGGGATGCTTTATGCTGATCTTTATGGCGATCAGTATCAACCGGGAACAGGCGCTATTAAAAAGCGGAAAGGCAGCGGCATAAATGATATTTGGGACAGATTACTATCCCGAGCACTGGTCGGAGGAACGCTGGGAGAAGGACGCGGAACTGATGCGGAAAATCGGTATCAATACGATTCGCATCGGAGAGTTCGGATGGTCCGTGATCGAGAGAACAGAAGGGAAACTTGATTTTTCCCTCTATGATAAGGCGATCGCTCTTTTTGCAAAATACGGAATCAAGGTCATCATGGGAACGCCTACGGCTGCGCCGCCCGCATGGCTGTGTCAGAAATATCCCGATCTTTATATGAGGGACAGACGCGGCGTGGCGCGCGGCTTCGGCAGCAGGCGGCATTACTGCTACCGCCATGAGGGATATCACATGGAAACGGAGCGGATTGTGACCGCGCTGGCGGAGCGTTACGGAAAGCATCCGAACGTGATCGCATGGCAGATCGACAACGAGCTCGGCTGTGAAGACGACGTTCTGTGCTATTGCGATACGTGCCGGGAAAAATTTATTTTGTGGCTGAAGGAAAAATACGGTTCGCTGGAAGCGCTGAACGAAGCGTGGGGCGCGGTGTTCTGGAGCCAGACCTATACGGAATGGGAACAGATTATCCTGCCGAAGGAAACGGTTGTGGACGGCTATACCGGAAACGGGCATAATCCGGGACTGATGCAGGATTTCAAGCGGTTTTCTTCGGATTCCGTTTACGAATACGCTAAGTTACAGACAAAGATCCTGCGCCGGAAAACAAGGCAGATACTGACGCACAATATGGTGTCGGAACAGTGCGACAATTATAAGCTGGCAAAGCTTTTCGACGTCGCAGGCTACGATGCGTATCCCGTTTCGGAGTGGGATGATAATTCGCCGGGACGGATCGGTTTTCACTATGATCTTTCCAGAGGCTATGCAAAAAAGCCGCTGTGGATATTGGAACAACAAAGCGGCCCCTGCGGATGGAACATTGTCGGCAAAACGCCGGAAGACGGACAACTCAGACTGTGGAGCATACAGGCGGCGGCAAGAGGAATCCAGGCGCTCGTTTACTTCCGGTGGAGGAGCTGCCCTTTCGGGACGGAGCAGTATTGGTACGGAATACTGGATCACGACGGCGTGCCAAGGAAACGTCATCAGGAGATCGCGGAAGCGATCGATACGATCAGGACGGACCGGAAGCTCTTCGGCCTCCCGGAGGAAAAGCGGACGCTCCTCGTTTACGATTATGACAACAAATTCAGTCACGATACGCAGCCGCATACGAGAGGGTTTTGCTATAAAGAAGAAGTGATCCGATATTATGAGGCGCTGAGACGGCTGCATGTGCCGGTCTGGGTCGGGAGCATTGCCGAAGAGCTTACGGAATATAAAGCCGTGGCGCTGCCGTTCTTTTGTATGATCGGTCATGAGGACGCGCGGCGGCTGGAAGCGTACGTGCGAGGCGGCGGCATTTTGATCCTGACGCCCTTTTCGGGGCAGAGGCTGCAAAACAATCAGATCACCACGCAGACCCTTCCGGGCGAATTCCGCAGCCTTGCCGGCGTGACCGTCGCCGCCTTTCATGCGATGGGACAGGAAAGCTGCGAACTGGGCGCGTCGGGAACGATACGGCTGTGGTACGAAGAGCTGGAATTAAACGGGGCGGTAAGCTTTAACGAAGCATGGAAAACGCCGAAGCAGACCCCGCTCGTATCAGAAAATACTTATGGAAAAGGAAAGGTATTTTATATCAGCTGCTGCATGGAACGCTACGACGAGCTGCTGCAGGCGATCCTGACAAGAGGGCGCATCTTCCCGTCTGCCGCTGGCATTCCGTCCTGCGTCGAATGTATTGAAAAAAAGAACGGAAAATACCTGCTTTTGATGAACCATTCCGAAGAAACGCAGGAGTTTCTGATAGAAGGCTACCGGGATTTTAAGACGGGAGAGGACGGAATTCGGATAGAGGCCTATGGGTTTTCCGTCGCGTTAAAAAAAGAATGAGACGTTTCCCTTTATGCTATCCTTGTGTTAAGTCTCTTGTATGGTCAGGGGAATTTCTTCGGAGATTCCCCTGAAAATAGTTCGGCGGGCTCATAAAGCGGTTTCATTTTATGGCGTATTGGATTATAATTTAAGAAAAAAACGAAAGCGGCGGGATTTTGGTTTGCAGGGCAGCTTTACAAAAGGAAAGAGACTTTACAGGAGGCAGGGCTTATCTATGGAGAAGCGGGACGGATTTGTTTTTAACCAACCTTATACCGGCGCTGAGATCAGACAAATAAATTATGTCGTTCTGCCGGAACAGTATTTGGAATTTATGAAAAAACATAACGGCGGCAGAGGCGACATTGGCGAAACGTGGATGGAACTTTTCCCTTTGGAAGAATTACAGGAGATCAACGACGATTATGAGATAGAAGAGTTTCTGCCCGATCATATTTTGATCGGTTCAAACGCAGGAGGAGAATTCTATGGGATTAATCGCGCCGGGAATTATTTTAACGTTCCTGCTATATTTGAGAAAGAAACGGTAACCGTTTTGGGAGACGATATCGATTCGTTTTGGGATAAAATAAATGATTTTTGGAAATAACAATTACGGCCTGACGGGGAGGTTTTGGGAGAGTAAAAAGAGCATGATATTTTTGTAAAAAAAAGTATTGACACATCGAATGATGTTTGCTACAATAACACTTGCGCTGACCGAGAGGGGCGTACATGGAGAGGTATCGAAGTGGTCATAACGAGGCGGTCTTGAAAACCGTTTGTCCGCAAGGGCGCGTGGGTTCGAATCCCACCCTCTCCGTTGACTGAAAAGGTTAGATGGGGACAGTGATTCGAAAGAAGATCGTTCTCATAGACATATATAATATATAGAAAGAAAACAGATTTAGACAGTTTGGAGAAGTACCCAAGATGGCTGAAGGGACACCCCTGGAAAGGGTGCAGGTCGTTAATAGCGGCGCGAGGGTTCAAATCCCTCCTTCTCCGCTTGGCAG
>JAGARW010000081.1 GCA_017621975.1 Lachnospiraceae bacterium
AACCAAATCCATGCTGGTCAAACACCCTTGTTTTTATACCATGAAGTATATAGTCAAAAGGTGTCCCAATACGCAAAGTCTCAATATCATTGCAATTTGTTTTTCTCCTGCCATAAGCTAAGATGCATTGATGTCCTTTTTTCTGTAATTCCCTGCACTTTTCAGCCGCTATTCTCCCTGTGCTTCCGCTTCCTGCAACTGAATTAATCAATAAATATTTCATCTTCAAAACACCATTTTTAACCAACAGAACATAAACTTACTATTATTCAAGATACAACAACTTTTTTTCCTCTCACAGCACCATCTTCGCTAGTTCCATTCCATAACACTCCACTGCATACCATCTGCTATATCCGTTATCCCTGTATATTCCATATTTTATCTTTGCTCTTTTCCATGCTTTTTTAATACTCTTTTCATGGCTGACTCCATTTCTGCGAAAATTCGCAAGTACGCGATTAACCACGCATACCTTACAACCAGCAGGATCTTTTCGGATGCGCAGTATCAAATCCCAGTCGTCATGAATATTCTCATTTCGATATGGATATTTTTCGTAAAGACGTTTCGGAATGAAAGTCGTAGGGTGATTCCAGTATCTTGATGTAATCCAAGTCCCATTTTTTGATCTTTTAATAAAATCCTTTTTTCTGCCTATAATCCGTAAATCCGCATAAAAAAGATCATACTTCTCCCTCTTATAATAAGCTGCCGCAGTCGCTATAGCTTCCGGTTCATACCAGTCATCACTGTTAATAATACCGATCAGTTCTCCTGATGCCATCTGGATTCCTTTGTTCATAGCATCGTAAATTCCGTTATCCTGTTCGGAAATATAACGATACTGAATGTTCCTTTCCCGAAACGGCTCATCGTAGCTTCTAATAATGTCCATTGTATGATCTGTAGAAAGACCATCAACAAGAACATATTCTATCGAGTTATACGTCTGATGCAAAACAGATTCTATCGTATCACGTATTGTTGCCTCACTGTTTCTACATACAGTTATAACGCTTACTATTATCGGTTCTTTATCCGCCTGCGTACTCATTCCCCAATCCTCTGCTTCTCCTTCTTCCTCATCGCCGCAACTTCCATCCTCAATCCGTCCGCACACCAGATCACGGCAACAACCGCGACAGCCGCCCCTACGCATACAATAGTCCTCTTCAGCACCGCCGCTATGCCTCCCGCGCCCTTATACTGCGCCGGAACGGCGATCTTGACCGCGTTGGAAAAAAGCGTCGTGGAATAATATTCCTGCGTCGTTTCCTCGATCAGCTCCGCCCATTCCGAGATTGTCTCCGTCAGACGCTCCAGCATTCCGTCCGCCTTATCATACTCGCTCTGCACGTTCTTTCGATTGGACGCCGAAACGGTATCGAGCAGCGTATACGTCTCGTTTAACTGCGTATTGACCTCCGCAATCTGCCCCGACAGATCGATTTTCTTCTGGACAAGGCTGTCGTAATATTCGTTCGTCTGCGAGATTTCCTGCGTCGTCTCCTGACTGCTGACGATCACGACGGGGTCCTTGGCATAGGTATCCAGCGTATTCTGCACCGTCGTAAGCTGCGTCTGCAGCTCCGACAGCTCCATCGTATAATTTTTAATTTTATAATTGTAATATTCGATCTGTCTCTGCCTGTCCTTTGTCAGGACGTTGTTTTCTATGTAAGACGCCAGATTCGCCATATCGATGCTTTCGATCGTCTCAAGCGAGGCTACAATATCCCCGAAGGAAAGTCCTGTGCCGGCCGAGCGGAAATCCGGCGCCTGATCGCGCCGTTCCGTCACATAATCCTGCATAATATCGATCTGCGCCTGTAGCATATCGACCGATTCCGCATAATCATAATCCTGATAGCTGAGCAGATTCCCCGTTACTGTCAGCACGGCCGTATTGGCATATGTGTCCATGAACCACGCGCGGTAGCTTTCCAGAACGGCGTTTAATATCTCTCTCGTTTCAGACGCGGACATTCCTCTTCCCTGATGCAGACTGACAATATATTGAGAAGGAAAATATTCCACATCCAGTATTTTTTCATAATTTGCCGCGTCCTCTTCCGCCATTTGCTGTATGACTGTGAGCCGTTCCACCGCGTCTTCCGGAACAACGCCTTCGATCTCGATATTTTTTCTGATCTCTTCGACGCTGATCCCCGTAATGCCTAGCTCCGTCAGTGCTTCCTCGATCACGAGCGGCGATTTGAGCTTATTGATATCGAAGGCCGCGCCGTTCGGATCAAGCCCGGACTCGATCCCTTCAAACTGGAGCGTCATGACCGCCTGCGCGTAAGAACCGTTTCCGATAATCTGTAAGGCGCCCGTCATAAGCATCGATGTCAAAAGTCCGATACAGATCGCTATGGCAAACAGATACCGGTACAGCTGCCTGCGCCTTGCCATATTTCCAATAATATTGAGCAGATCGATCTGCGCGCTGTCATCCTCGGAATTTTCCACCTGCAGATATACTCTGGCGGCTTCTCTGTGCGCTTTCTTTTCTTCCTCTTCATTTCTCATATATGTACTGTTTCCTTTCTTACTATTTCATACGTCTGTATATTTTAATTAACCGTTTTACAAGTCTTACGGTCACTGCGGCAAGAATCAGACTCACTGCAAACAATACGACAGCGATCCAATCTATCCGAAACCTTCTCTGTTTCCCCGTTTTTTGATCCTGCCGCATCTCTTCGCTTTTCTCTGTCTCGTTCTTTTCGGCGTTTTCTACCCGATCTGCTTCTTCCGATTTTTCAATTTCTCCTGTTCTTACCATCGCTCCCGCATTTTCCGCTTCGTCAGTCTTTTCGTCCGTTTCTGCCGTCTGTGCGTCTTCATATTGCTGCATATTTTCATATGGCCGTACGCTTCCGTTCTCTTCTAAGCCAGGCTCGTCCTCATTTTGCCCTGCCTGCGAAAGCATATTTCCTCCGTTTTCCAAAGACACATTTTCCGCTTCCATAACGGCATTTTTTCTGATGTATCCGCGAACGCCGTTATATTCTATTTCATACCACGTCTCTCCGATCTCGTTTTCCGACTCGGCAAGGTAAGAAAGCGTCGTTCCCTGCGTGATCTTTCCTACGATCTCCGTATCGGTCGAAGCGCCGCTCCTGATATTGATATTCTCTGTAATCTGTATCTGATTCTCCGGCGCGTCGTTTTGAGGCTCGCCTTCCTGCTCCGCCGCATCGTTCTCCTGCTCGCCGTTTTCTGCCGCGCTGCCGTTTTCTGCCGCGCTGCCGTTTTCTGCCGCGCTGTCGTTTTCCGCCGTGCCTTCCTGCTCCGCTGTGTCATTCTTCTGCGCGCCGTTGTCCGGCGCGCTGCCGCCGTCCTCTCCGGCAGGCACGACGTTCTGCGCAGGAAGATAGCCTTCCGCCCCTGTGTCCGTTCTGATACGGCACCATGCGTTCCCTGCCTCGTCCGTCTCTACCGAAAGAACAGAAAATGTGCTGCCTGCGATGACGTTGCCGATCACACTGCCGTCCGCGTTCATCTCCTTATATACCTTCTCCGACATGCTTGTGATCGTCCCTGTCTCCGCCGCATACGCGGGAGCGCTGCTCACGCATAAAACCGCCAGCAGACCGATCATAACCGCACAGGCACGCTTCTTCCACCGTCCCATTTTTAAACTAATCCTCCATGTCAGTGTGATTTTTCAAACTATCTTCTTTCCCGTTTTCTGTAGTTCGGAGTCGTCCCAGCGCCCGATCTTCCTGCTTTTTTCCTTCTGGAATCCTTCGGTGCTCTCCGGTATAAACATAATCTTGAGCGTCATCATAATCAGCTTCAAATCGAGCAGCAGGCTTTGATTTTCTATGTACATCAAATCCAACTTCAGCTTATCGGCAGCCCCCGTATTATACTTTCCGAAGATCTGCGCATATCCGGTTAGTCCGCCGTTTACACGCAGCCGGTAAGAAAATTCCGGAAATTCCTTTGTATACTCCCGCACATGCTCCACCCGCTCCGGTCGCGGCCCGACGATGGACATTTCCCCCTTCAGCACATTGAATACCTGCGGCATCTCATCGATCCGGTACCGCCGTATGATCTTACCGACTCTCGTAATCCGCGGATCATGGTCGATACATGGAATCACCGCGCCGTTCTTCTCCGCATCCACGATCATGCTGCGGAATTTTAATATCTCAAATACACGCCCGCCCTTTGTGCAGCGCTTCTGCCTAAAAAATACGGGACCACCGTCCTCAATCTTAATGGCGATTGCCGTCAAAAGCATTGGAACGGCAAACAGACAAAAAAGCGCCGCAGACACCGTTATATCAAGCGCTCTTTTCCAATGATAAGTTCTTGGCTGGTCATACTTGTACCCATAACGCATCAGCGGCGTATCGACCAGTGTGCTGCTGCAAAAACCTTGAATCACAATATCCGCGATCCGCGGCGTAATATAAATTTTTTTCGTGTTCTGAATACAGTATTCCATTGTTTCCGTACGGGTGCCATATTCCACCTCATACAAAATAACCGTTTCATATTGATCGATTTTCTGATAAAGCGCCGTTTTTTCTATACCGGATGAAACGCATTCTCCGATCTCAAATAAATAACTGTATTTCTTCGCCAGCTTTTCACAAAATTCCTTCACGTCATTTCTGCCGTAAACGACCAACGTTCTGCTTGCCGTTACACTTTGTATAAAATCCCGTTTGGCAGCCACCGCCCATACTGTCACTCCCAAAAGCTGAAAAACAGTCGTCAAAATTCCCGGGAAAATACTGATATAACCTCTGGCAATCAGGCAACACTCTATATATGCGAATCCATTGGCAATACCGATCGCAAGCATCTGCGAAAATATAATTTCACCGATCTGATAAATATCAACTTCAAACGCCTTATATAATTTTGCAAGATGAATATAAATGAGCAAATAAACGATCACACTGATAATGCCGCCGGACAGCCGGTTTTCAGAAAAAGCGAACAGATTGTAGTACCCCAGCCAGACAGCCGTAAACATTCCTGTAATATAGCCGATTATCATCTTTTTCATTTTACACTCCATTTTCATCTCCGCCCATTTTTCATAACAGAAGTTTTAAACTTCCATACCTACGTTTAAAACTACTTTATTATATACGTCTAAAACAGGTGATGTCAAGTTATTATTCACTCAATAATGGTACTATGTCTGAAATCCACATGGGGAGGTGGTAATATGAATAAAACCTATGACCGGCTTGCAGTTGGAGAAAGGCTACGTTTAAAACGTACCGCGCTCGGACTGACACAGGATGAAATGGCGGAAAGAATCGGTCGCGTTCCCAAATATTATGCAGATATTGAACGCGGCAACTGCGGCATGTCGATCGAAACGCTGCTCGCCCTTTCTTCTACTTTGAATATGTCGCTCGACTATATTATCTTTGGACCAAAGTCCGACGAGCAGCAGGCGAGGCATGAGGATGAGCTGCATGCGATCATTGAAATGCTTGACCATGCTTCCGATCGGAAACGCACCTATGCGCTAAGGCTTTTGCAATTATTTCTGATCGCCTGCGATTCGTAGCTACTCATAAAAAATGCCGTTACGAAATATAATTTCATCAATCATTCCACTTTTTTCGGATACATGATATAATTTTATATCATACATATACGAAGGAGGATCTATTTATGAAACACGCTGCGAAACAACTGCTTGCGCTGACTCTTGCGCTTTTTCTCTCTCTGTCTGTCGCATCCGTCCATGTCCCGGACGCGTCTATAACAGTCTCCGCTCATTCCGGAAGGACAGACTCCCGAGGAGGGCATCACGATTATAAAAACGCAAGCGGACTCGGTTCCTATCACTATCATCACGGCTATCCCGCCCATCTGCATGAAAACGGCATCTGCCCTTACGATGCTCCGCAGCCTGAGGAACCGGAAATTACCGTTCCGGATTCTTCTGCGGCTTCATCCGAAACGCCGGATACCGCCGCTTCCGCGGACGCTGCGATAACAATTGATTATACGCCCGTATTCGACGCGGCTTTTTATGCCGCCGCCAATCCTGACGTAGCCGCCGTATACGGCGCGGACTCTTCGCTTCTCTTCCAGCACTTTTTGACAAGCGGTATGCAGGAGGGCAGGCAGGGGAACGCCGCTTTCAACGTATGGAGCTATCGGTCCGAAAACCCTGATCTTGAAGCTGTTTTCGGCGGCGACCTGCCGCAATATTATACATACTACTGTATGATAAACGGTTGATGCGCCGCGTCAAAGCTTCTTTGCGAACTTTACTCGGTAAAACAAAAAAGCGGAAAATCGGCTGTTTGCAGCCAGATTTCTCCGCTTTTTATTTTTGCACGGCTCCATAGCGTACCGTCCCCGAAATAACCGGGCGACGGTATGCTAGATAATAATGCAGACCATTCCGCCGTTTGAATCATTGACAATTTTCTGCATCGTTTCCTGCAGTTTGACTTGACTTTCTTCTCCGATCATCGCTATTTTGCTCGAAATTCCGTCATTTACAAGCTGTTCGACCGTTTTTCCGAATATATTCGTTTCCCAAATGCCGTTTTCCGAATGATCCGCATCGGAAATATAATTGATCAAATCTTCCGCCTGCTCTTGCGTTCCGACGATCGGGGCAATTTCAGTCTGGATATTAGCGCGTATCATATGGATCGACGGACTTTCCGCCTTAATCTTAACACCGTACTTATTGCCATGCCGGATGACCTCCGGCTTTTCCAGTGTAATCTCGCTCCGCTCCGGCGTTACGACGCCGTACCCTTTGGCACGGACAGATTCGACTGCATGAAGCACCTTCACGTATTCCTGCTTCATTTGCGCCAGTTCCTTCATGACCGAAATCAGATGATACTCATCCGAGATTTCTTCTCCGATCAGTTCGCTCAGCATCTGATAGTAATATCCGTCCTCTACCTCAAGTACGACCCGTACCGTACCGTCCGCCATACGGATACCGTCTGTTTTACAGCGTTTGATATATTCGCTGACAAGATCGATCGGCTGCTCCAGCGCATCCCGGATCGTATTCATACCGGAAACGGCTGCGCTGACTTTTTCTATAATATCCGCCTTCAGAGGATTTGTGATCGGCAGCATCTCTACCCACTTAGGAAGATAAAATTCTATCATCGAAAGCGGAAACTCGTACAGCACCTGTTCGAGGATATGGTAAATATCGCTTTCCTTGAGCTGCTCGCAGTTGACAGGCAGTACGGCAACATGATATTTCTCTTCTATTTCCTGCGCCTGCTTCTTTACTTCGGCGGAAAACGGCTTTTCCGTATTTAATAACACGATAAAGGGTTTCCCTAGCTGCCGCAGCTCCGCAATCGTCCGTTCCTCCGCTTCTATGTAATTTTCTCTCGGAATCTCTCCAAAGCTGGCGTCTGTCGTAACGACAATGCCAATCGTAGAATGCTCGCTGATTACCTTTTTCGTGCCGATCTCCGCCGCCTGCGTAAACGGAATTTCCCGATCCGACCACGGCGTCTTTACCATCCGCTCGGTATCTTCCTCCATATGCCCGGCAGCCCCGTCTACCATGTATCCGACGCAGTCGATCAGCCGCACCTTCACGTCGATTCCATCCCCTAAGGATACGGCGGCTGCCTCCTTCGGAATAAACTTCGGCTCCGTCGTCGTAATCGTCTTACCGCCGGAGCTTTGCGGCAGTTCATCCTGCGCGCGCGCCCTTGCGTGTTCGTCCGTCATATATGGCAGCACCATCAGATCCATAAAGCGTTTGATAAAAGTCGATTTTCCGGTCCGTACAGGACCTACAATACCGAGGTAAATTTCTCCGCCGCACCGCTCTTTAATATCCTTGTACAGATCATATCTCTGGTTTGTATTTGTGTCCATAAAATTACCCCTTCCATACTTACTGTAGTCTATGAAAGGGGTCTTTTATTTATGCCGGATTGTTATGCTTCTCTTTGATAAACATTTCGATCATATCCGTTGTCTTTTCGATGCCGAGGCGGCTGCTGTTAATGGAGAAATCATAGTTCCGTGAATCTCCCCATTTGCCTTTGCAGTAATAATTATGATACGATTTCCGTTTCCAGTCCTCGCGCTGCATCATCTGCTTCGCGTCTTCCTCCGAAAGATCATATTTCTCCATGATACGTTTTGCCTTGACTTCCTTATCGCCGAGGACAAACACCGATATCAGCGCCGGGAAATCTTTCAGCTTTGTCTCGGAGCAGCGCCCGACGATAACGAACGATTTTCCTTCCGAAGCGAGCTTTCTCAAATATTCAAACTGAATATTCGCCACGTTTTCCTCAGGGGAATTGGAATGACCCTTCACCGTCCGATAAAACAGCTTGTTTTTCGGCTTTTCGTCATATTTTGTCAAATCCCCGTGCACAAGATTTTTTTCCTCGGCGATCTGCATCAGCAGGTTATCGTCATAGAGCGGAATGTCAAAGCGTTTCGCCAGTTCTTCCGCAATGACATGGCCGCCGCTTCCGAATTCACGGCCGACGGAAATAATCAGTTGTTTTTCCTTTTCCATACGTCTTCCCTCCTGTTTCTTTTTATGATACGGCATATTGGAGCTATGCCGCGCCTTTCCGGTTTAGAAATATCTCGCGTAAATACAGAGCATAGAAATCAAAACGACCAGAACCGTAGCGGGCGCCGCGTATTTGCAGTATTTGCCCCAGCCGATCAGATGACCGCTCTTCGACGCGACAGAAATGCCGACAACGTTCGCGGACGCGCCGATCGGCGTGCCGCTTCCGCCGATATCCGTTCCGATCGCAAGCGTCCATGACAAAATCGAAAGATCTACGCCCGCAGTCTGTGAAAGCGTTTTGATAATAGGAATCATCGTCGCCGCAAACGGAATATTATCGACAAACGCGCTCGCTACCGCAGAAATCCAAAGTACGATCGCAATCATCAGCATCGCGTTGTCGCCGCTTACCCGCGCGATAAAGTCCGCGATCACCTTCAGGATGCCGGTCTGCTCCAGACCGCCGACTACAATAAACAGACCGATGAAAAACAATAATGTTTTATAATCTACTTTTTTTAATAAAACAATAGCGTCCCTGCCTGCCGTAATCAATGTCACAAGCCCGATCGCAAGCCCGATCGTCGCCACCGTCAATCCTGTCTGCGCATGCGTTACAAGCATAACGACCGCGCAGGCAAAAATAACGCAGCTTATAATAAAATCCTTTTCATTGGAGATCGCACTCTCCGGCTGCGGATAACTGATTTCTCCGTCTCCGTGCGTTTGTTTCAATTCCTTATGGAAGCAGAAATAAAAATACAGAATCACAAATACAAGAGAAATCAACGCGATCAATCCCGTATTCTTTACAAAATCCCCGAACGTATAACCAAGCGACGTGCCGATGATAATGTTAGGCGGATCGCCGCACATCGTCGCGCTTCCTCCAAGGTTCGCGCAGAATATTTCCGAAATAATCACCGGAACCGGAGAAAATCCAAGAAGCTGCGCCAATTCCACCGTTACGGCCGCAAGGAACAGAATAACGGTAATGCTGTCGATAAACATCGCAAGTACAAACGACATCATCATAAAAGTAATAAAGATCGGGATCGCTTTATATTTTACCATTTTTGCAATATAAAGGCAAAGCCAGCGGAAAAATCCCGCGCGTCCCATACCTTCCACCATAACCATCATACCCGCGATAAAAATAATCGTCGCCCAGTTGATTCCCGACGAAGCCTCCTCCGACGCTCCCGCCAGATACCAGAAGCTCGGCTTTAAGATTCCGCCGATATTCAGCGTTTCAAGAACCGCCGGCATACTGTGCATACAAATTCCGAATACAAAAACAAGCATCAAAACACCGCAGCCCATGGATACGATGTGACGTTCTATCTTTTCTGATACAATCAATCCGAACATAACGAGAAAGATTGCAACAGCCAATATTTGTGCTATCACTGCAAAACTCCTCCTTTAATACAATTATGTAAACTTAAGAAGTTGAAAATAAGTATACGAAAAAAACGTACGTAAAAAGCGTACAAAAACAAACCTATTATGCTGCGGACAATCCTATCAGTCAGATTCTCCGCAAAATATAGGCCGCATCCTATTTTCTGTTACAGTGATTCCCTCTTTGAGCCATCCTTGCTATGAACATAGCCGATGATAACAGCGCCGCTCTGCCTTACTGAATGAGTATGCGCTGTCTTATGAAATGATACAAAAGATTCTTCCAGTCCGGTATCTATGATGACGACGGGACCGCTGCCACTCCGTCTTGCCACTTTACCGCTGCAGACCGGTTCTTCATGGCGGTCTGCACATTCAAAGGAGCCTGTCTGCTCTTCGAGCATCATGTCCCGGTTTTCCGCACTGTGACGCATCACATAGGCGGCGCGGCCCGTAAAAGGAGATTCTTCAGACGAAAAAGAGGAATCTGTCTTGACTGAATCAAAACACATTCCTGTCAGTAACAACATAAGTGTAATCAGAAAGCAAATCTGTCTATTCCATCTTGCCGCTCTCATCATAAACCGACACCTGCCTCGGTGTACAGATTATCAGATACCGTTTCCGCTGTCAAGACGACGCGCAGGAGAATTTTCCTGTCGTTTTTCCTCTTTTTTCGTCATTTTTACCGATCGCGCAAAGCCGCGCTACCGCTTTGCCTGCGTCATCAGAACCGTCATCGCCTGATTCAGCCCGTCTACGGTCAGCTTATACATCGGAAATATCTCCTTAACTGCCGTTTCCGCTTCCCGCCACGGCGCTCTTCCGGGCGCCATCTTAGGATTCATCCAGACGATCTTTTTGTAATGCTTTTTCAACAGAAGAAGCCAGTCCATACCGGAAAGACCGCCGTTCGGTCCGCGGTAATTGCCCGTCTCGGAATAAAGCTCCTCCGGCGCCATCGCCGCGTCTCCTACGATAATGACCTTATAATCGCTGTCAAGATTTCGGAACATCCATTCCGTCTCGATCCAGTCGCCGTTCTCGCACTCCGGCGTTTTATACAGATGGCTGTAAATACAGTTATGAAAATAATATACTTTTACATCTTTATAATGGTTGGATTTATTGACCGACTGAAACAGATCGTTCAGCAGTCTCGTATACGGGATCATCGTGCCGCCCGAATCCATCAGAAGCAGAAGCTTTACCGCATTTTTGCGCGGTTTCTCCATAACGATCTGAAGGCAGCCTCCGTTGTTGCAAGTCTTGTCGATCGTCCCGTCAATATCCAGCTCCGTCTTCGGAATATCCAGCCTTGTTGAAAACTGGCGCAGACGGCGCAGCGCCTGCTGGAACTGCCTGTTATCCAATACCCTGTCGTTTCTGAAATCGCGGAACTTACGCTCGCCGATCACGGCAAACGCCGACTGATAGCCTGTCTGTCCGCCAACGCGCACGCCTCCGACATTGCCGCCCGTATTTCCGAACGAGGTCTTCCCCATCGTGCCGATCCAGAAGCTGCCTCCGTTATGCTCGCTGTCCTGATCCCGCAGACGATCCTTAAACTTCTGTTCGACGTCGTCTTTATCAACCTTGATCTCTTCCAGTTGATTGAGCCACTGCTTCTCTTCGATCTGCAGCATCTCGTTCATTTCTTCTTTATTGAGCCACCTGAGCATCTGTTTGCTCACTTCATTCTCCGACTGGACGCCTTTGAAGCATTCCTCGAAAGCCATATCGAACTTATCGAACTCCACTTCGCTTTTCACGAGAATCATCCGCGCAAGATAATAAAAACCGGTCAGACTGTTTCCCGCCAGCCCCTTGTCAAGCGCCTCCTGAAGCGTCAGCCATTCGCTCAGCGTAATTTTTAAGCCCTTTGCCTTGCATATCGTAAAAAATTTATGAAACATTGTCGCCCCCGTTTCTTATCTTAGCCTTAGTCCACTCTGTGCTGCACGGTCTGCAAATCCTCATCCTTTTTCACGACAACGCCGATAAACGGAAGCTTTTCTTTGATCTCGTCCGCCGTGATGCCGCCGATCTGCAATGCGTTTACCCAGTCGATCAGCTCGGACGTGCTCGGCTTCTTGCGGATATCCCGCATCGAACGGATGTCGTAAAACGCTTCCATCGCGCTCTTTAAAATATTGTCCTCAATATTCGGATAATGCACCCTGACGATCTCTTCCATCAAAGCCGCATCCGGGAACGCAATATAGTGGAAAATGCAGCGGCGCAGGAAAGCGTCTGGCAGCTCCTTCTCCGCATTTGACGTAATAATAACGATCGGGCGGTGTTTCGCCTTAACCGTACGCTTTGTCTCGTGAATATAAAATTCCATCTGGTCAAGCTCCCACAAAAGGTCGTTCGGGAACTCCAGATCCGCTTTGTCGATCTCGTCGATCAGAAGCACGACCTGTTCGTCGCTGTCGAACGCTTCTCCGAGCTTTCCGAGCTTGATATAACGCGCGATATCGTCTACGCCTTCTTCGCCGAACTGTCCGTCGTAAAGACGCTGGATCGTATCGTAAACATACAGACCGTCCTGCGCTTTCGTCGTTGATTTAATATTCCAGATCACGAGCTTCTTGCCGAGAGATTTTGCAACCGCTTCCGCCAGCATCGTCTTGCCGGTTCCCGGCTCTCCTTTGATAAGCAGCGGCTTCTGCAGCGCGATCGCCACATTAACGCTTGCCATCAGTTCTTCGGAAGCGACATAATCCTTTGTGCTTGTAAAATTGTTTTCTGCCATACTTTCCTCCATTTTCATTCTTGTCTTTATACTTCCCACGGAATATCCGAATTTTCTATCTTTTTATCGCGCAGCATCAGCTCTTTTACCGCTTCGTCCGCCTTTTTTCCATGAAATAATACCTCGTTGACCTGCTCGATGATCGGAAGCTGAACGCCGTACTTCTCCGCCAGCCCCATCGCCGCCTTCGCGGAATAAACGCCTTCCACAACCATCTTGACTTCCTTCATCGCTTCCTCATACGGATACCCTTTTCCGATCAGAATCCCCGCGCGCCTGTTTCTGGAATGCATACTCGCGCATGTAACGATCAGATCGCCGATGCCGGAAAGCCCTCCGAACGTTTCTACCTTGCCTCCCATCGCCGTACCCAGCCTGCCGATCTCCGCGATGCCGCGCGTGATCAGCGCCGCCTTCGTATTATCTCCGTAGCCAAGCCCGTCCGCGATTCCGGCCGCCAGAGCCACCACATTTTTCAGCGCAGCGCCAAGCTCGATGCCGCACACGTCGGGACTTGTATATACGCGGAACACCTCGTTCATAAAAATTCCCTGCAAATATTCCGCAGTCTTCCGGCTCTTTGCGCCGACGACGATCGTCGTCGGAATGCCCCTTCCGACTTCCTCCGCATGGGAAGGTCCCGACATGACCGCTACTTCCGCCCGCGGAAGCTCCTCTTCAATGACCTGCGAAAGTCTCATTAACGTCGCTTCTTCAATTCCCTTCGAAACGTTGACGATGATCTGTCCCTCTGTCACGTATTCCTTCATGCTGTGCGCCGTGCTCCTGATATACGGAGACGGAACCGCCAGTACGAGCGCCTGCTTTCCGCAGACAGCCTTCTGTAAGTCGGAAGTGATCTCCATTTCCTCCGGAAGCTTCACGCCCGGCAGCTTGTCCGGGTTTTCCCGCTTTGTGGAAAGCAGCTCCACTTCCTCCTCCATGATCGACCAGAGCGTTACCTCATGCCCGTTATGATATAATAAAAGCGCCAATGCAGTTCCCCAGCTGCCCGCACCGATCACACCGATAGATGCCATATCTATGTCCTCCTGCCAATAAAATATTTATAATTCGCTCTTTTTGGAAAGATAAGTCCTGCGTTCTTCCCCTTTGAGCAGACGGACGATATTCGCCCTGTGCTTTATGTACGCCATTGCCGTCAGAAACACGCCGACCGCATACATCTCATACAGCGCGCCCTGACTCATACCGAAAACGCCCGTCTGTCCGAGTACGATCAGTTCGATCAGAAAGCCCGCATAAACAAGCAGCGAACCGAGCGAAACGTAATGCGTCGTAAAGAACGCCGTAAAGAATAAAACGATGCCGACCGGAATAAACGCCGGATGCAGCGCAAGAATCAGTCCGGCAGTCGCCGCAATTCCTTTCCCGCCTCTGAAATGCATATAAAAGGGAAAATTATGCCCGAGGATCGCGCCTGCGCCCGCATAGATCATCAACAGATAAGATATCTCGCTGCTTCCATATAAAAACCTTACGACCGTTACCGCTGCGGCGCATTTCAGCACGTCGCCGAAAAAGACGATCAGCCCGGCCTTCGTTCCGAATACGCGCAGCGTATTCGTCGTACCGGCGTTTCCGCTTCCCATCTGGCGGATGTCCACGCCGTGCGCTTTTCCGTAAATATAAGCCGTCTGAAAAAGCCCGAACGCATATCCGATGATAAGACAAATGATCCGTTCCATATTAGTTGTCCTTCCTTTCCCTGATAATAAAGCGAAGCGGCGTTCCCCGGAATCCAAACGCTTCTCTTATCTTGTTTTCAATATATCTCGTATAGGAAAAATGCATCAGTTCCTTATCGTTTACAAAGATGACAAAGGTCGGCGGCTTCACCGATACCTGCGTCATATAATACAGCTTGAGCCGTTTTCCCTTATCGGACGGCGGCTGCTGCAGCGCGACCGCTTCCGTCATGATCTCGTTCAGTACGCCCGTCGCCACGCGCATCGCATGATTTTCAACGACCGCGTCGATCAGCTCGAACAGCTTTGGCAGTCTCTGTCCCGTCTTCGCGGAAATGAACAAGAGCTCCGCATACGGCATATAAGCCAGTACCTCGCGAATCTTATTCGTATATTTGTAGATCGTTTTATCGTCCTTTTCGACCGCGTCCCACTTATTGACGGCGATGATAACGCCTTTGCCTCTCTCGTGCGCGATGCCCGCTATCTTGGCGTCCTGCTCCGTTACGCCCTCCTGCGCGTCGATCACAAGCACGACGACGTCCGCCCGTTCGACAGCGCCGACCGTCCGCACGATCATAAAACGCTCCAGTTCTTCTTTGATCTTATTTTTACGCCGCAGTCCCGCCGTATCGATAAAGACATATTCTTTTCCGTCCCGGACGACCTCCGTATCAATCGCGTCTCTCGTCGTCCCCGCAATATCCGATACGATCACGCGGTTTTCGCCGATCAGCTTATTGATGATCGAAGACTTCCCGACATTCGGCTTGCCGACGATCGCGATCTTCGGTCTTGCGTCCTCTTCTTCCTCTCCGGTCTCCTCCGGGAAATAAGAGATCACCTGATCGAGCAGATCGCCGATGCCGAGACGGCTCGCCGCCGAGATCGGAACCGGATCGCCGATCCCAAGATTATAAAACTCATACACGTCCGGCATGAATTTATGAAAATCGTCTACTTTATTGACGACGAGAATCACCGGCTTGTGCGAACGCCGCAGCATATCCGCCACCTTGGAGTCCGCGTCCACAAGCCCCTGACGCACGTCCGTCATGAACAGGATCACGTCCGCCGTATCGATCGCAATCTGCGCCTGCTCCCGCATCTGCGAGAGGATCACGTCTCTGCTGTCCGGCTCGATGCCGCCCGTATCGATCAGCGTAAACGATTTATCCAGCCACGTGATATCCGCATAAATCCTGTCCCTTGTAATGCCCGGCGTATCTTTGACAATGGAAATCATCTCGCCCGCCAGTGAATTGAACAGCGTAGATTTCCCGACGTTCGGTCTGCCGACGACCGCAACGATCGGTTTTCCTTTTTTCTTGCTCATTTATTTCTCCTTCAATAGCTTTTCCACAAAATCATGTCCGCTTGATTTTACAATATTTATCTTCGCTTGTAAAGCGTCCGAAAGCTCCGTCAGCGTCATATCGTCGAGAAAGACCTCTTCCCCGCTGCGCAGTACGTTCTGCGGCAGAAAGAGCGTTTCACCGAGCTCCTTCCCCTTAAGCTGCGCCTTAATATCCCCGCCTGTCAGAAGCCCCGACACCGTAATCATCTCTCCGAAAAAATCGTTGCGGATCGGATAGACATAAACCGTCAGCTCCGGCTCCGCCGCCATCAGACGGTCCGCCATTTTCCGAATATAAGGATAGGCAAGCCGTCCGGTCGCCACCGACACGCATCTTCGCTTTGTAAGACGATAGCCGCTCTTTGCCATATCCGCCATTACCTCCTGAAACTCCTCTTCCTGGAGGCGCAGCATCCCCACGCCGTTTTCAAGCTGCAGATAGCCGTCGTACCGTCCCGCTTCCGGCATCTCGCGTTCCGCCAGAATATACCATTCGTCGCTCGCATGGATAAAATGAATCCCATGCTGCGCATAGAGCCGCTCCTGCCAGCTATGGATCAGCGATAAGACTTCTTCCGCGTCCTCCTTCGTAAACGGCTCGAGCGGATACAGCCCTTCCCGGTATCTGGAAAGTCCGACAGGCACGACCGACACACTCTCTAGCTGCGGAATATATTTCGTCAGGTCGCGGATGCTGCGGTCCAGCTCCGCGCCGTCGTTGACGCCCTTGCACAGAACGATCTGCCCGTTCATGGCGATGCCGCCTTCATACAGCCTGTCCACCTTTTTCAGCGCTTCTCCCGCAAACCGGTTATTTAACATTTTGCACCGCAGCTCCGGGTTGGTCGTCTGAAACGAAATGTTGATCGGAGAAAGATGATATTTGATGATGCGCCCGATATCATACTCCGACATATTGGTGAGCGTCACATAATTGCCCTGTAGAAACGAAAGTCTGGAATCGTCGTCCTTAAAATAGAGCGTATCGCGCATCCCTTTCGGCATCTGATCAATAAAACAGAAAATGCATTTGTTATGGCACGAACGGTAATCGTCCATAAGACCGTTTTCAAACGTAACGCCGATATCCTCTTCATAGTCTTTATCGATCTCCAGAAGCCACTCCTCGCCGGACGGCTTTCTCACTAGCGCTTCGATATATTCGTCCTGTATATAATATTGGTAATCAAAAATATCCGTAATCTTCTGACCGTTTATCTCAAGAAGCGTATCGCCCGGCTCTATGCCCATTTCTTCGGCAATGCTCCCCGGCAGCGTTTCCTTGATTAAATGTCCCTCTGTCTTCATCCTATCTAACTCCCGTCGCCGTAACCGGCTCTTACAAATCTCATTTTACTAGAATTTTCTTGACGTGTCACTAACATAATGATATAAAATTTATGAATGTAAATATCTTGTAAAATATTACGTAAGCGGGTTCTGCCTTTTCTTCCAAACCGGGCAGAATTCTAAATTGCCGTTTCTCTGGAGGTAGACATGCCAAATATCGAAAAACTGGAGACCGCTCTTCCGGTCGCTCCGTTAAAGCTCGTCGCTATGCGTTCCGCAGAAGCTCTCGGACGCAAGGTCAACGATTATCTTGTTGAGTTCCGCCGTAATATCCATCATTCCCTGAAAAATGATCCCGCATTCCACGGCTATACGGAAAGCAGCTATTTATGCGACGTAGACTGCCCGCGCTTCGGTTCGGGAGAAGGAAAAGCAGTGTTCCACGAAAGCATCCGCGGAAAGGATTTATACATTCTCGTCGACGTCTGCAATCACAGCCTCACCTATCAGGTGAACGGCTATACGAACCATATGTCGCCGGACGACCATTATCAGGACTTAAAGCGCGTCATTGCGGCTGCTGCCGGAAAAGCGCACCGTATCAATGTCATTATGCCTTTCCTCTATGAAAGCAGGCAGCACAAACGCTCCGGCAGGGAATCTCTTGACTGTGCGTTCGCTCTTGAAGAGCTCAGCAGCATGGGCGTTTCCAATATCATTACGTTTGACGCGCACGATCCGCGCGTCCAGAATGCAATCCCGCTTTCCGGCTTTGACAACTTTACGGCGCATTACCAGTTCCTGCGCGCGCTGCTGCGCAATGTTCCCGACCTGCTTATCGACAAAGATCATACGGTCGTGATCAGCCCGGATGAGGGGGCCCTAAACCGCGCCGTATACTTTGCGGGCGTTCTCGGCGTCAACACCGGTATGTTTTATAAACGCCGCGACTACTCGACGATCATCGGCGGCAAAAACCCGATCGTCGCCCATGAATTTCTCGGAGACAATATCGACGGCAAAGACGTATTCATCATTGACGACATGATCTCCTCCGGTGAAAGCATTCTTGATACGGCAAAACAGTTAAAAGCCATGAATGCAAAACGCGTTTTCCTCTGTACGACGTTCGGTCTGTTTACAAACGGTCTTAGCAGCTTCGACCACGCTTATGAGCACTGCTATTTCGACCGCATCATTACGACGAATTTGAACTATCTGCCGCCCGAACTAAAGGACAAGCCTTATTTCATAGAAGCCGATATGAGCAAATTCCTTGCTTCTATCATCGACTTCTCCAATCATGACAGTTCGTTCGCTAACGTTATGACCCCGACGGAAAAGATTCATACGATTCTGAAAAAATACAATTCCAGAGAAGACGTCAGACTGTAACCGATCCGGAAAGCAGCTGCAAAAATCCCTGAAGGCGCAGCCATCTGCCCTCAGGGATTTTTTATGGTTTTTATGCCGACAAAAAGCCGTCCGGCAAACGCCTTTTCTTTCCCGCTATTTTTCTACAAGTGAAAATGTAATCACGACCTTGAACAAATCTCCGTCGGAAATAATTTCAAACGTTCCTTTCTGCAGCTCCGTCAGATTTTTTGCAATGGACAGTCCAAGCCCGCTTCCTTCCGTCGTTCTCGACGCGTCGCCCCGGATAAACCGTTCCGTCAGGTCTTCTACCCCGACGCTGATCGGCTGTGCGGAAATATTTTTGATCGACAGCCGTACTCTGCCCGGTCCGCCTTCTTCCGGGATTTTCTTCGTTTCTACATAAACCCTCGTATTTTCCAGCGCATATTTATAAGCGTTGTTGAACAGATTCTCGATCACGCGCCAGATTCGTCTGGAATCCGCATAGATCAGAAGCGGCGATTCGTCCATACGTACGATCAGCTTCAATCCTTTCGACTCGAACCTTTCAATAAATTCGCCCGTCGTCTGGTTCATCAGTTCCACAAGGTCAAGGCAGTCGCACTGCAGTTCGATGTTTCCGGACGATATTTTGGACGCCTCTACCAGATCTTCCGTAAGCTGCTTCAGTCTCTGTGATTTCGAATCAAGCACCTCCAGATAAGCTTTGATCTTTTCATTTTCAACGGGCTCGCGCTTGATCAAATCGACGTAATTGATGATCGACGTCAGCGGCGTCTTAATATCGTGCGACACGTTTGTGATCAGATCGGCTTTCATGCGTTCGTCACGCATACTCTTCTCGACAGCCTGACGAATGCCGTTTCCAATGCTGTTGACCGCCTCCGCCAGAATCCGGTTTTCTCCGTGAAGCGTCTCCGCATCGATCTGATAATCCAGATCGCCGCCGCGTATCTTTTCAATCCCCCGCAAAATTTTCTGATGTGCCTTGCCGTTCCGGTACAAAAACAAGCCGACTCCAAGATCGAACAGCATAGCGAGGAAAACGCCTCCGCCGCCGACCGCAGGCAGGATCAGATTGACGCCGAGAAACAGCAGATACGGGACCCAGATACGCACAACGTTCCGGCTGTCGTCGTAAAGCTTCATCAGCGTATCCTTGCAGCGAAGGAATATCCGGTAAACGAGGAAACGGTTCCAGAAAATCTTCGCCTTGATCCGCCTGATCAGACTGAGCCAGAAAAAGAGGAACGCCGCGTTCGTTACCAATACGCCGAGCGCCAGCAGGGCGATCACCTCTCTCCGATCCATAATCGTTTCATAAAGAAGCAGACTCACGGACGCGCCAGTTCCGATAAACGCCGCGCCCGTTACCGCCGCGCCGGTCAGCATCGCAATTTCCGTATACCATCTGTCAAACCAGATCAGGCTGACGCCGTCCGTCCCTTTTTTTCTTCCCGCCATACATGTCACGGCGATAAACAGGACAAATGCGACGAGCGCGCTCACAATGCTGACAAGGATCAGCAAATAGCCCGGAGCCGCTTTCTGATAGCTTTCCCACGCGCTCCTGAACGCGTCGTTATATGCAAAGCCCGTATCGACTCCGATCCATACCGACGTATTGTCTGGATATGCGTAGCGATAGCTGCTCCAGATATTCCGCACCTGCTCTTCCCGGATCGACGTATTGCTCTCATAAACAAATTCTGCGGGAGAAAAATATAAATGACGCCCCATTCCCGTAAAATAGTCTTTGATCTCCTGCCTGCTCTTTCCTTCTATGTCCTCGTTGGAATAAAAAAGTCTGCCGTCCTCTTTCTCTTCCAGAATGCAGTACTGGAAATTCATCTCCTTTTGGTCGAAATATTTCTGATATTCTTTATAGGAATTATAATTTTCTCCAAGCATGCGGACCGTGTCCTGTAGATAGGAAACCATCTCCTCCAGTTCTTCCACGTTTTCTACATGGGCGAGAATCGACTGACCGTCCGTCGGAAGATACCGCTCGATCGGAATATCCACATATTCTTCCTCCGCATATTCTTCATAAACGGTTTCCCCGTTTTCTTCTCCGCCCGCCGTCGCTGTAACCGCCTCTTCATAAACGATTTCCACCGTCTCCCCGTCTTTCCAAAGATACAGATTGTCTGCCGGCGCCTCGGCGGCTTCCTGTGAAATGTCCCCGGCGTCCTTCTGCGGAATATCCGCTGTCTCTTCCGAAGCTGTCTCTTCCGAAGCTGTCTTTTCTGCGGCCGCCTCTTCCCGGTCTGTCTCTCCATGCGCTCTTTTGATCATCTGCTCCGCCTCGGAATACGGATATTCCATCATCGAAATTCCGTTCTCCGCCTGTCCCCAGTGGAGCAGATCGCCGAGACGGTAACGGATGCTCGTATCCGTGACCGGAAGCTCCTCAAAATGACGCGCATACTGCTCGATGTCGATCTCTTTCGTCTCGTCAAAGACGCCGTCCGTTTCAAGCTGTCCCCGGATAACGCAATAGCGCATCACATCGTTTAAATTGTCATATACCATATCGTTAAAAACGTCCGAATCCTCAAACGCCGCCGTTTTGGAAAACGGGCTGATATAATAATTCACATTGAGCGTATTTCTCCAGTTCGCTACGCTGATCACTGCGTTGCAGGAAACGATGCCGATGCAGACCGCGCACAGAACTACAAAAAACGTTTCCAGAATGGTAACAAATACTTTGATCCCTCTTCCGTATTCATGCGCTTTCTTCATCGTCATTCCTCCCATTTCACAGCCTTCTGCCTCTTTGTTTTTATTGCTTGTCTATCTTATAACCGACGCCCCATACGACCTTCAGATAACGAGGCTCCTTTGGGTTGATCTCAATCTTCTCACGGATGTGCCTGATATGTACCGCAACCGTATTATCCGCGCCGATCGCTTCTTCATTCCAGATATTTTCATAGATCTGGTTGATCGAAAATACTTTACCCTGATTTTTTACGAGCAGAAGCAGGATATTATATTCGATCGGCGTCAGCTTGACCGGCTCTTCATCTACAGTCACTTCCTTTGTGACGTCGTTGATTACAAGTCCGCCTGCCCGGTAAACCTGCGCGGCTTCTTCCGCTCCGCCGATGCTGCCAAGCTTTGTATAACGCCGCAGATGCGATTTGACCCGTGCGGTCAGTTCCAACGGGTTAAACGGTTTCGTCACATAATCGTCCGCTCCGATGTTCAGTCCAAGTATTTTGTCTGCGTCCTCGGATTTGGCGGAAAGGATAATGATCGGAATGCTGTACTTCTCGCGTATCTTGAGCGTCGCATGGATTCCGTCCAGTCTCGGCATCATCACGTCCATAATCAGGAGATGAATTTCCTCCGACTCCAAAATCTTAAGCGCTTCCAATCCGTCATAGGCTTTAAACACCTGATATCCTTCCTGAACCAGATAAATTTCGATCGCTTCTACGATTGCCTTGTCGTCGTCACATACTAATATATTTGCCATACCATACCTCATTCTTTTCTATGTTTTTAGTGTAACAGCCTCTTTTTAAGACATTAGGCGGAATTTATTTAAGGTTTTCTTAAATCTCCCTCCGAAGCGCCAAGAAAGCGCCGAGATTTCCTCTTTTTCCGTGCGAAGCCCGGTGGGAAAACAAAAATTCCGGGTTACAGCACGTACATAAATCCGTCACGCTGATATGCTCCTCCAAAATACCCGCTTCCTTCATGACAAGCCGGTTTGCCTCCCACAAATCAAGCAGATACTTGCCTCCGCCCTTCTCTCTCAGAACCGCTCCGGTATCCTCCGAAAAAGCCTGCCGGAACTGCTCCGCCACATCCTCGCTGACTTCATAACAGTCGCCGCAGATCGACGGTCCGACCGCCGCTACGATGTCCGCCGGATCGCAGCCGAATTCCCTCCGCATCGTCTGTACCGTTTCCTTTCCGATCTTGTGCACGGTTCCCTTCCAGCCGGAATGGGAAAGTCCGATCACGCGCCTTATGGGATCGACAAAAAACAGCGGCACGCAGTCCGCAAAAAAAGCGCACAGCACGATCCCGGGATCGTTTGTGACAAGACCGTCCACATCATGATACCCCCGCTCCCGCACAATGCCGCATCCTGCATCGCGCGCATCCGCGACGCGTACGTTTGCGGTATGCGTCTGATCCGTAAAAACAAATTCCGTTACCTTCCGGTTCAGCGCTGTGGCAATGCGCCGGAAATTCTCATCCACGTTTTCTTTTTCATCGCCCCGCGTATAACTTAAATTCATACTGCCAAGACAGCCCTCGCTGACGCCTCCGAGCCTCGTACTGAACAAATGCTCTACGGCTCCGGTCGCAGCAAGCGCCGGAAAAGTCAGATAGCAAAATCCGCCCTCTTTATGAATCTCCATCCCCGTTTCCATTCTGTTTCCTTTTCTGATGATCTGCATACGTTTCCTTTCTCTGTCCTGAAACCTTTCTTTCATTGCTGCTTTTTGCGGGCTGTTATTTTTTCCCATCAAAGATAGCAGTGACATACAATAAAACCTTCAGGCTGAGTAACTTTATCTTACATCAGTTTGAAGGTTCACAACAACTTCCGATTGAATTATTTATGAGTTCTTTTCCAATATTCATATACTCTCTTTAATTCTTCAACATTATCTCCACGCTCTTCGTGAGTTTCGAAATATCCATCTAGTGATGTATAGGAAACCTCACCCCTATACTTCTTGTATCCAGCCCAATAGTCTTCATAAACATCTATTCCAAGTTCTGAAAATGGACCTTCGCCGTTTATCAAGTATTCCATCTTATTTGTCTTAAATGAACCGATGTTTTCAGTATTTCCACTGCCAGGTCTGTCTCCGGAAATTTTATATTTTTCTTGGACAAATACTTCTACATCCTTATACGGAACAGGCAATTTATCTAAATCCTTGATATCAAACATTTGTCCCTCGGACGCATTCTCATTTCTTGTATATAAAAAACCTATTACATAATGTTTAGCATATTCATGATAAGGATATGAAATATTTTTTGTGCCATTACGCATATAGGATGCAAATGAGCCTAATGTGAACACATATCCGGCTGGTTTTCCACTTTTTAAAAATTTTCTATAAGTAGTTTTTATGTCTACAGCTATCTTTTCCATATCATCTTCACTTCTCATAAGTGTAAAATCAGGATAAACTGTTTGTGCCTCTGAAGGATGTAAAATCAACCCATTTTCATCCGCTATTTCTTGCAAAATATTATAGGAAATTAACTCAAAAACCCGTCCAATAAGCTTTGAATCACTTCCAAGCGAAAACAACCTGCCATCCGGAGATGCTAATGCGCTCACTCTCCAGTCAATATCTTTTTCTTCTAACTTTTTATTAAATAACCTTATAAAGTCCAATTCCATTTTCATCCCTTCATGTTACTAAGCATTTACTACTTCATCAAAAAGTGACATCTGTGAATATATTTCCTCTTTTCTTTCAGGCACTGGAATATCTTCCGGATTATAATTCATTAAAAGTGCTTCCAACATGGAATTTCTATTAGATTCCTTTGCTCCAACATGATAAAAATGTTCTTGATTTACTTTCCAACATTCTCTCCAGACAATATCAATATACTCATTTTTCCTATACCTGTTATTATCCCATGTAGACAGCATAAAATGTGCTTCTGAATTAACTAATGCATCATGTAGTCTAATCTCATGTTCCTCATCCCAGCTATCATAATAATCGACATGTCTTCCTATATATGGCGGATCACAATAAATAAACGATTGAGTATCAGCTTCTCCTATTGTCTGTTCAAAAGATTGACACTTAAATTCCCAATTAACATCTGGAAAAATATTTTCCAGTCTTTTCACTTGATTTACAATCTTTGTAACATATGCTTTTGCAAACCTCTCTGGTTTATGTCCATATGGAACATTAAACTGATAATTACGATTAAACCGAATCATTCCATTAAAACAACTTCTATTCAAAAACAAAAAATCAAGTGGATTGTGTTCTTCATTAAATCTATCCCTAATATAATAATAATGCTTTTCGCCTTTTTCTTCTAACACCTTTCCTTCTTTCTCCAAAAATTTTCTAACAACATATGACGTAATTTCTCCACTCTTTATGGCATTATATAATGCTATAGTATATGGATTCGTATCCGCAAATACTGCATGCTTAGGAGCCAAATTTAATCCAACAACACCAGATCCCATAAACGGCTCTATCCATGTAGTATTTTCGTCTATCCACGCCACTTCTGAAATAAGCGGAACTATTTTTGTTTTTATTCCTTGTATTTTTATTGGCGGCACATAAACTTTTTCTATCATTTTATTCATCCTTTCAGCATAAGCATATACAAGATAGATAGTCTAATCCATCCCCTCTCTTTTACATACCCCACATATCAGCCGATTTTATTTCTTATCACTATCAGCTATTATGATATCATGATAATGCCATATTTTCAATCAGAAATCCTTCGAGGCATTCCACTTAAAACCAATAAGATTTCGGTCGGCCTATTTAAAACCGCTTCGCCAAATTGCATAATTATCACATTTCCTGTCCTATGCAGAATATCAGACTTTCCTGTCGTTCCACACACACGGCAATTTTAAAACACGACACTTGAGCCTTAAAATACATGCTCAAACGCATTCTCATACCATTGAATGCTCTCGCCGGTAATCGCCACGACGTCGTACCGGAACGGTCTGTCATCCCCATAATGATGAAGATACCGGTAGTAATCCGCGCATCTGCATATCTTTCTTATCTTCTGCAATGTCACGGCACTTTCCGGCGTCCCTGTTTTTTCGTTTCTTCTGTATTTTACTTCTACAAAGACAAGACAGCCCCTGTGATAGCCGATCAGGTCGATCTCGCCCCATCTGCTGTAGAAATTCGTTTCCGTAATGCGCATGCCGCGCCGCTCCAGATAAGCCGCCGCCTGCGCTTCCCGCTCTTTTCCGAGCGCGCGTTTCGATACCGCTTCCTTCATGCTTCTCCTGACTTCTCCTGACTTCTCCCTCTTACATCCTCGCCTTGATCTTGTCCATCGCGTCCACAAACACGAGAATCTCCGCCACCGCTTCATACAGCTCCGGCGGGATTGCGTCGCCGATCTCCAAGCGCGAAAGCGTATCCGCGAGCTTGGAATCCTCGTGGATCGGCACGTCCGCATCCTTCGCTTTTTCGATGATTCTCTCCGCAACGACGCCGCGGCCGCTCGCTACGACTTTCGGCGCCGCGTCGTTTGGATCGTACAGCAGGGCGACCGCCTGCTTCGGCTTTTCCTTCTTTTTGCTTTTTTGTTTCCGCATTTCCTGCTTTTGCCTCCTGCTGCTACGCTCATTTCCGCGACGTTTTTTGTATATGACTCCTTGCTCCCGCGCCCTGCAGATTCCGGCGTCAAAAGCCTTACTTGAAAACCGGTATCGTCAACCTGCGCAGTCTGTTTCATTTTTGTGACTGCGCAGGATATTAGTCTTTCTTAGTGTTTCGTCTCAGTTGAAGCAATTTTCGGACACGATGTCCGAAAAAGGCGAAGCTGAGTCATGGACGGCGAATCTTCGCCGCTTGCGTCAGTCTTCCTCAGATCATGCCGGAACACTTAGAAAGACTTATGTCCAAAGCTTCGGAACAAGAAATGAAACAGACTGCGTGGTTTGACGAAACAAAGTGAAAATAAAGGCTTTTGACGCCGGAATCTGCAGCGCGGAAACACGCTGCTTATGGTTTTCCGGCTACGCCCTCACATCAAAAGACTGCTCGCTGATCACGCTGATATTTTTGTCCTGCGCAATCATCTCTTCCATGACGTTTCCGGGCGTCTCCTTCAGCGTCAGCTTCGTCTGCGCCTGATACCCCTTATCGGTCAGGCGCTTCGTCAAAAGGTGCATATTCTGTTCCAGAAGAAGCAGGCTCTCTTCATTCTCCAGGCAAAAATTCGTGCTGACCCTGCCGCGCTCCATCGTCACATAAACGTCCACTGTGCCGAGGTGCTCCATGTCAAGGTGCAAAAAGGCGCTGACGGCGCCGTCCTTCTTCGCAAGATTTTTACGGTTCGTATAGACATACAGATCGCCGTGCGCGCTTCCTTTTCCGAATTTCAACGGGAGCTGCACATAGGCGTACATCTGATTGAGCTGATTCATAAATTCTACGTTTTCCCGGATATTCTGCACGGTTTTAAACAGTGGAGAATCCGCCTTGACCGCTTCCGAAAGCGCCTGCGTCAGTTGGCGTGTCTGTGCATTCAGCCGTTCGTACAGCTTCGCAACTTCTTTTTTCTCCACATCCTCCGGCGCTGTCAGCGTCCACTGTGAAGAGATCTTATCACGGAATATTTTCTGAAAGCCTTCCGAGGAAAACAGCCT
>JAGARW010000008.1 GCA_017621975.1 Lachnospiraceae bacterium
GGCAGTGACCGATATGATGAAGGAAGAGAAGCTGGGCGACACAGGCTTTCTGTTGCTGACGACGCAGACAGGTACGATCATGTTTGCGGACGATACGTCGCTGAATCAGACTTCGCTTCTGGATTCGGAGATTTCCGATCAGGTCAAGAGCGGTTTTTCGAACGGGGAATACGGCACATATACATACCATTTCGGCGGAAGCAAAAACTATGGCTATATGACGCAGGCAGGAGACAGCAAGTGGGTCGTTTTAAGCGGTATGCCGAGCCTTGAATATAATCTTGATTTATACAAAGTAATCGCAAGCGCGGTCATTTTGTTCGCCGTTATTATCATTGTGCTGTGCGTTCTGATTTCCAGGATCGCAATGGGCATCGTACGCCCGATCCATCAGCTTCATCAGGTGGCAGACCGCATTGCGCAGGGAGAGCTTGACGTAGAAGTCCATGTGGAATCCAACGATGAGATCGGCGAGGTGGCCGAGTCGATCGATAAGACGGTCGTGCGGCTGAAGGATTATATTAAATATATCGACGAGATCGCCGTCGTGCTGGGCGAGATTGCAGAAGGTAATCTGACGTTTACGCTGACGCAGGACTATGCAGGCGAATTCAGAAAGATCAAAGACGCTCTGGAAAATATTTCGAGCACGATGACGAAGACGATCCGCGGGATCGATTCTTCCGCAGAGCAGGTAATGGGCGGCGCAGGACAGATCGCGCAGGCGGCGCAGGCGCTTGCGGACGGCGCGACCAATCAGGCGGCGGCGGTCGAAGAGCTTCTCGCTACCGTGACGGATATCTCCGAGCAGGTTCGCTCGAACGCGGAATATGCCAAGTCGGCGGCGGACGGCGCGGACGAGGTCAAGAAGAACATCGAGTTCAGCAACGAAGAAATGCATCAGCTTGTCGCTGCGATGGAAGAGATCAACAACTGTTCCAACGACATCAGCGCGATCATTGCCAGCATCGAAGAGATTGCGGATCAGACCGATCTGCTTTCGCTGAACGCGTCGATCGAAGCGGCGAGAGCCGGAGAGATGGGAAGAGGCTTTGCGGTCGTTGCGGGCGAGGTCGGCAATCTGGCAAAAGAGAGCGTTCTTGCCGTACAGAAGTCTACCGCCCTGATCCAGAATTCGATGAACGCAGTACGGCGCGGTATGGAGCTTGTAGACGAAACGGCTCATAAGCTGTCGGAGTCCGTGGAAGGCGTCGTATATCTGACGGATAAGATTCAGCAGTTATCTTCCGCAGCAGTAAGGCAGAGCGACAGCCTCCGGGAAGTAGAGCAGGGAATCAATCAGATTTCCGGCGTTGTCAGCGACAATTCCGCGATGGCGGAAGAAAGCGCGGCGTCGAGCGAACAGCTTTCCGCAGAAGCGACGGCGCTGAATGAAATGATCCGCATTTTCCGCATCGAATAGAAAATGACAGAATGAAAGCGAAGGCGTCCGTGGTAAAAACGGACGCCTTTTCATTGCAGTTTACAGCCGGGTATGCTATGATTCTGTTTGGTAATGTTGATATTGCTATACTATGATGGAGGAAAACATGATCGAGAAACTATTCAAACTAAGTGAAAACAAAACAAATGTACGGACCGAAGTGGTCGCCGGTATTACGACTTTTATGACGATGGCGTATATCCTGGCGGTCAATCCGAGTCTTTTGTCGGCTTCCGGTATGGACGCTACGGCGGTGCTGATCGCTACCTGTCTCGCTTCCTTTGTCGGAACGATGGCGATGGCGCTTCTTGCAAACTATCCGTTTGCTCTGGCTCCCGGTATGGGACTGAACGCATACTTCGCTTATACGGTGTGCGTCGGCATGGGCTACGACTGGCGCGTCGCGCTGATGGCGGTCTTTATCGAAGGACTTATTTTTATCGTACTGTCGCTGACAAGCGTCAGAGAAGCGATCTTCAATGCGATTCCGAGCAACCTGAAAAAAGGCGTCAGCGCGGGTATCGGTCTGTTTATCGCTTTTATTGGTCTGCAGAACGCGCATCTTGTCGTAAACAACGATTCCACACTCGTATCTTACGTGGATTTTGCGGGGAACTTCCATACGGAAGGAATCTGCGCGATTTTAGCGCTGATCGGTCTGCTGCTGATCGCCGTGCTTTATGTAAAGCAGGTTAAGGGCGCGATTTTGATCGGTATCGTGGCGACGTGGATTCTCGGTATGATCTGCGAAGCGGCGGGGCTTTATGTCGTAACGCCGGACGCAGGCTTTTATTCGTTATATCCGACGTTTGGGCTGACCGATTTTTCGGCGATCGGCAAAACGTTCGGACAGTGCTTCTCGGCTGATTATTCGAACGTCAGCGTCGCAAACTTTATCGTCGTTATTTTTGCGTTCCTGTTTGTCGATATGTTCGATACGATCGGCACGCTGATCGGCGTTGCGACGAAAGCGGACATGCTTGATAAGGAAGAGAAGCTGCCGCGGATCAAGATGGCGCTGCTCGCGGACGCGATCGCTACTTCCGCAGGCGCGGTATTCGGTACTTCGACGACGACGACGTTCGTAGAAAGCTCGGCAGGCGTGGGCGCGGGCGCAAGAACCGGTCTTGCTTCCGTTGTAACGGGCTTTTTGTTCCTAATCGCCATTTTCTTTGCGCCGATCTTTACGGCGATTCCGGGCTTTGCAACGGCTCCGGCGCTTTTGTTCGTAGGCTTTCTGATGGTATCCGCTATCCTGAAGGTAGATTTTGAAGATATCGCGGAAGCGTTCCCGGCTTATCTGTGTATGACCGCAATGCCGCTTCTGTACAGCATTTCCGAAGGAATTGCGATCGGCGTTATTTCTTATGTAGTCGTTAATCTCTGCTGCGGAAAGGCGAAGAAGATCACGCCGCTTATGTATGTGCTCGCGGTAGTCTTCGTATGCAAATACATTTTCCTGTAAGAAAAGGGAACGAAAGTGGATACGGTTATGTCAGGAGAGGCGCAGAAGGGCTTAGAGCGGACGAAAGAGATCGAACGCAGCATCATCAAAAAATTCCGTAAAAATATCTGGTGTCAGTTTACAAAAGCGGTCAGGGAATACGAGCTGATTCAGGATGGAGACAAGATCGCTGTCTGCATTTCGGGCGGAAAAGACTCTATGCTGATGGCAAAGCTGTTTCAGGAGCTGAAGCGGCATGGGAAAAATAATTTTGAGCTTGTCTTTCTTACGATGAATCCGGGCTATAACGAAGAAAACTGGGAACTGATCCGGGAGAATGCAGGGACGCTCGGCATTCCGCTTACTGTTTTTGAAACGGATATTTTTAATATTGTGGAGGACATTGAGAGCAGCCCGTGCTATCTGTGCGCGCGGATGCGGCGCGGTTATCTGTACAGCCATGCGAAGGAGCTTGGCTGTAACAAGATCGCGCTCGGACATCATTTTGACGATGTGATCGAAACGATCCTGATGGGGATGCTGTACGGCGGACAGATCGAAACGATGATGCCGAAGCTGCACAGTCTGAATTTTGAAGGGATGCAGCTGATCCGCCCGATGTATCTGATCAAGGAGGAAGCGGTCAGGGCATGGTGTTCCTACAACGGACTGCGGTTTATTCAGTGCGCGTGCCGTTTTACGGAACAGTGCGCGGACGGCGTCGGGGAGAAGACTTCCAAACGCGATGAGATGAAGGAATTGATCCGGCAGCTTCGCGGAATGAGCGACGTGATCGAGCGCAATATTTTTAACAGCGTCAAGAATGTGAATCTGAATAAGATTATCGGCTATAAAAAAGACGGACAGGCGCATCATTTTCTGGATACCTATGAGTAACTAAAAGTTGCCATTTTGGGAGATTTGTGCTACGATTTCCATGTATGGTTTCTATAAAACGGTGAGCGAGGCCCCGTATTCGGGGGAGGTAATTGGTTTGGACAAAATTCTTAATTGGATTACAGGGGAACAATTTGAGCAGGTCATCGACGTACTGAGTCCGTGTATGGACGATTCCCTGTTTGTTTTCGATATGAAAAGAGACTGCTATTACATTTCGCAGAGCGCGCCGGAACGGTTCCGCATCAAAAAGGCAAGCTTTGACAACGCGACGGCGGAGTTTAAAAAGTTCGTATATCCAGACGACTATAAGCTCCTGACGGACGATATTGACGCGATCAAAAATAATAAGAAAAAATTCCATAATCTGCAGTACCGTTGGCTGGATCACGACGGAAACGCGGTATGGATTAACTGCCGCGGCAAGATACTGCGCGACGAAGCGGGAGAGCCGGAATACATGGTCGGCTGTATCAATGAGATCGCCAGAAGACGGAAAGCGGACAATGTGAGCGGTCTGCTCGGCGAATTTGCGCTCCAGAAGGAACTCGAAGAGCGGGGCGAGTGCGGTATGAAAGGCTTCCTGCTCATGTTTGGTCTGGATGATTTCAAGGAGATCAATGAATCGCGAGGGATCGATTACGGCGATATGGTGCTCCGCAGGACAGCGGAATGCATTCAGCGCGTGATCTACCCGGATCAGAAGCTGTTCCGCGCCGTAGCGGATGAATTTATCGTAGCGGATTTCAGCGGCAGGGATATTTCAAAAGCAGTAGACATTTACGAGGCGGTCCGCAGGGAGATCAAGAACTTTATTGCGGAAAACTGTTATGAAGTCGTATATACGGTTTCCGCGGGAATCGTCAGTTTGTCAAATGTAAACGAACAAAATTATGTAAACTTAATGAAGCGCATGGAATTCGCGACGAATGAAGCGAAGGTCGGCGGCAAAAACAAATATTATATTTATGACGAAAAAGATTATCAGGCGTTCTTGAAGAAACGGCAGCTGATCCGTACGATGCGCTGTTCCGTCAACCATGATTTTGAAGGGTTTGAACTGTACTATCAGCCGATCGTGGACATTAAGAAACGAAAGCTGTCAAGCGCGGAGGCGCTGCTGAGATTTTCGTCAAAGGAGACGGGCTTTGTTTCTCCGGCGGAATTTATTCCTTTGTTGGAAGAGAGCGGGCTGATCATTCCGGTCGGCAAGTGGGTGCTCGATACGGCGATGAGCGCCTGTAAGAAGATACAGGAGCAGATTCCCGATTTCAGGGTTTCGGTCAATCTTTCCTATGTGCAGGTGCTTAAGAGCAATGTGCTTGGAGAAATCCTTTCCGGCGTCATGCAGTATGGACTGAAGCCGGGGAGCATTATGATCGAGCTGACGGAAAGCGGCTTTCTGGAGGCGAACGAAAATTTCTTCAGTTTCTGCGAAGGCTTGAAACGTTACGGAATTCCGCTTGCGCTGGACGATTTCGGAACGGGATATTCCAATTTCCGTTATCTTTACAATTTGAGTCCGCATACGCTGAAGATCGACCGTTCCTTTACGGTGAAGGCGCTGCAGAGCGATTACGAGTATAATCTGCTGCAGCATATGGCGGATATGACGCGGAGCATCAATACAAAGTTCTGTATTGAAGGGATTGAAACAAGTCAGGAATTGAGCAAGATATGCGGTATTGAACCCGACTATATTCAAGGCTATTATTTCGGTAAGCCTTGCCCGTATTCGGAATTTAACAAAAACTACATTGAGCATCCGATCGTGATTGAGGATGTAGGATAATGAAATCCCCTGTTCTCTTGCTGTGATCTGTTTGGTTGGCAGAAAACGGCTTTGAAACAGGGGATATTTTATAAATGAAAAGAAAAAATCTTAAGAAATCATGAAAATTTTTGAAATAATACTTTTTAATCGAAAATAAAATGGTATACTGTAAGCACTTAGAGATTAGTTTTGTGAAATACTATAAAAACGGAGGTGTGATACCATGAAAATAAATAGATGCACCAAAACATACAGAAGCTTTTGGGGAATGCTGATGCTGGTTTTACTCTGTCTTTGCTTTTCCGGTCAGGCGTTTGCGGAAGGAAGCTATCAGGTGACTGAGATGCAGATGCAGGGAACCATTACGACAGATTCTGCGCTCAACGTCCGTCTTGGTCCCGGCAAGGATTATGACGTTCTGACAAAGGTGGGAAACGATACGGTTCTTACGATTACCGGACAGGCGGATAACGGATGGTATCAGGTAGAGATAGACGGAAAAACGGGGTATGTTTCCGATCAGTATGTCAATGCTCAGGAAGCGGCGGAAGAAGCGGACGGACAGGATAAAGAAGAGGGAGAACCGGAGGAGGGCTACCGGGGGCTGAATCAGAGTCCGTATGTGAAAAAGCTGATTCTGATCGGCGCAGTGATTATCGTAATTCTTATGATGATCGTTCTGACAATCAAAGGTCTTCGTAAGGATGACGACGAAGAAGACGACGAAGACGACGAAGAAGACGAAGAAGACGAGGACGACGAGGACGACGAAGACGAC
>JAGARW010000082.1 GCA_017621975.1 Lachnospiraceae bacterium
TGAGACGGATGCGCTTGTTTATCTGTATGTATTTCAGGTTGAGGATGTTACCTATACCTTTATTGCGGCAGACCGGGACGGCGGATTTTTCATGTATGCGCTGGAACAGTAGGAAAGGAGAGGCAGATCGGGTGCGTGGACTGAAAAGGCAGGGACAAAGCAGAATATACAAATGGCTTTCCGCCATCCTGATCTGCGCGGCGCTGGCAGGCTCGTTTCCGGCAGGGCAGGCGCAGGCCGCTTCGAAAAAGATCTCGCTTGCGGCGGCAAAAAGTATGGCGCTTGCGCAGAGCAGCGATTATACCAAGCTGAAAAACAGACTTGCGCTTGCAAAGGTACAATATACGCAGTCGGTAAAATCGATCAAATTAAAAGAGAAGAATCAGAAAACCTTCCGCTGGTCTCCGCTTCTGAGCTTTAAGTTTCCGGAAAAGCCGGATCTGGCGGATCAGTTCGAATATACCTATAAGCCGCTGGAGCTGCAGTCTCAGATCGACGAACTCAATCACAGCATAACGGACTGCGTATACGGCATTTACGAGGAAGTGTCGCTCTGCTTTGTGGAAGTCTATGTGCTGCAGGAAAAGATCGCTTTTCATGAAAAGCGGATCGCTTCTTATGAGTCGGCGCTTTCCAAAAACAAAGCGAGACTGATCATCGGTCTCGCAAGCCAGACAGATATCGATACGGCGGAAAAAAAGCTGGAAACGCTGAACGCTACGCTCGCTTCCGACAAGCGCAGCTTTGAAGCGGAGAAAGAAAAGCTCGGAGAGCTGATCGGCATCGACGTATCGACCTCCTATCAGTTTCAAAGCCCTTTTGTCAGCGCTGATCTGAGCCGGACGATCGAGGATAAGCTGATCGCCTATACGCTGGAGCACGACGACGCTTATTATCAGGCGAAGCTGGCGAGCGCAAACGGGCTGCTACAGCTCAATACCAATTACAGCCTGATGCAGGAGCAGTACGGCTCTTCGAAAATGCGTCTGATCGACAGCTTTGTCAACCAGGCAAAGCGGGGAGAAAAGCTGGATTCCGCAGCGTTCAAGCTGAAATACGGAGAGCTGCTGGACGCGGTCGATAAGCCCTGGCAGGGAAAAAAGAGAATTTTGTTTATCAGGATTCCGAAGGAATGGTTCAAGGGAGCGATCGACGGGATCCGTTATGTGGAAGACGAACCATACGCCTTGTACGAGTCGGCGGTGGAATATCAGACCCTGTATGCGGATGAGCAGGCGATGAAAAAGGAACTGACCGCTTCCGTGAAAAGCTCCTACGAAAACTATGTTTCTACGAAAAATACGAGCGGGCAGATCGAAAAGGAGGTCTCCGAAAAGGAAACGGAGCTGCAGAAGGCGGCTATTTTAAACGGCGTCGGAAGCATGACCTATGAAGAATACGCACAGGTACAGGAAGAATATGAGGATTTGCAGATGGATCTGCTGGAAGCGAGATCCGCATACAGCCAGACGCTGTACAGCCTTGACAGGCTGACATGCGGCGCAGTTTCCCCCTATCTGAAGGGCAGTTCCGTAACGATGTCTTCCGCGCAGGGGGGACTGAGCTACGCTGTGGAAGAAGAGGGCGGCGCGGAGGGAGATTCCGGCTACGCCCCGGAAGACGGATCAAGTTATGTCGTAAAGGATGAAGGAGAAGGCATATACTACTATATCCATTCTATGGTGGAAAACAACGTGTTTGAGCTGGGAATTTCCGTGCCGGACGGCTTCGGGCCGTCGGTTACGCAGTTTGAATTATGGGTCGACGGCGTGCAGGTCGGAAAACGCACGGCTTCGGATCAGACGATCCGGCATCTGGCGCTGGACATCGACGAGGTGGAAAGAGTCTTTATCCGGTTGTATGACGGGGAAACCTTTATAGACGACTGCGATATCGATCCTTCCGTATATTCGGATAAGCTTCTGGTCAAAACCTATCGGATCGAAACATCCGAGGACGACCGGGTAGGAACTTATACGGCGGAAACAAACGCGGCGACGGGACTGCTGGAGCTGACGATTACGCCGGACGCGGATCAGGGCGCGGCTTCTTACAACATCAAAACGGAGGAAGGAACCTATCTGGTCGGCGGGAAAAAGAGTTCCGTCAAAGAGAAATTCCGTTATCTGGCCGCGGCGGAAAGCAGTCTGAACGATCTGACGATCTGTTTCTACGACGAAGAAGGACTTCTGATCTGCGAGGCACATTTCAGGAGCGCGGACGGAACGATACGCAAAAATGTGGAATAAAGAACACGGCGTCAGAAAGAGACGCCGCGTTGCAAGGGAGGAAACGATGCGGGAAAAAGCAGGAAAGAGCGGAAAACAGAATAAAAAAAGATTGCTGCCCTTTCTGACCGCGGCCGTCCTTGCGCTTTTAGTCAGCGGCGGCATGGCGCGGGCGGCGCTTGAAAACGAGAAAGACGCCTCCGTCCGCTCCGTACACATGAGGGACGGCGATATCGAAGAGTCTACGCTGGCGATCGGCTCCCATCTGATCCATATCAACGCGCTGACGGGCGAGCTGTATCAGATCGCATTGGAATCGGCAAACGAGTTCAATCAGAATCAGATCTATTACAAATCGGAGCTTGCGGGAGGGGCATGGTTTGAAATATCGGACGCGACGTCCATTGCGGATATTACCTCTTCCGGCACGCCGGTTGGCAGCAGCGTGATCGAAGCGCTGGAGTTTACCCATCAGACAAAGTCGGACGGTATTACGATCGATCTGCGTACCGGCGGGCAGGTATCGGTATACGATATCAACGATCCCTATGATCTTCGCGTGATGGCAGAGCTGGAGCCTCTAAAGCTCCAGTACCAGATTCTGCAGGAGAAGACCGATAAAAACGATTCCGATGAGATATATTTGGAAATGATCGGCGAACTGTTTGATCAGGACATCCAGGACGATACGACAAGAGACTGCGACGCTTCCCTGAGCGCGCTGGAGAGCTATAAAAACGGGCTTTCCCCGCGGGAGAAACCGGCGCTCTGGACGGAAAAGACAGAGGAGATCATGACGGCGGTGGACGCGGAGCGAAGGGTGGCCGCCCTGACCAATCTGGCGGAGCTGCTGGACGAACTGGAAAACGACGCAAGCGGTATGGGAGAGAGCATCCGGACGGAAGGCGGCGGCTCGGAGGAGGACGGGGAGGAAGAGGAACAACCCGATTTTCTGGTCAATTCGGAGATCGTAGCCGCGGTCGGCGATTCCATTCAGAACGTGGAAGAAAGCATTACGTCTTACGAAGCGAAGCGGATAAGCGGTTCCGGAGAAACGGCTTCGGCGGAAGCGGAGTATCGCTATCAGCAGGAGTTTATCGTAAGGGCGAGAGGCTCCGATACGCCGGGGTGCGACGAAATGATGGAAATGCTCTGCAATCTGCAGAATATACTGGACGGCGTGATCGCCGATCAGGATAGCGAATTAAATACGCTGACGTCGGACCTGCTCGCCGCCGCGTTCGGCAAGTATACGGCGGATCTGAGAGAGGGCGCCA
>JAGARW010000083.1 GCA_017621975.1 Lachnospiraceae bacterium
AAGCTGCCCGAAAGGATCGTTACGCAGATGACTGCGGCGACCGCGGCGATCAGAGCGATCGCAACAGACGTTGGAAACGGTCTCTTCGGCGGCTTTGACGGCGCGGCGGAAACGTTTTGCGGATGCGGCGCATTTTGCGGATCCGCGGAATGGTTCGTAATATTCCCTTCCTCTCCATACATATTTCCGTACATAAATTACTCCCCCTTTTGCAAACAAAATCATATGATAAAAATATTATAGCAGATTAAGGCGGATTTTCAATAAGACGGAAGTCATCAATGAATAAATCCGCATATGTAACCATTGACTTATAATTATAATATAAGTATGAATAACATACAGTTTCAATGAGACAATAATAAAGCACAGATAAATATAAAAAAGCACGGGATCAGCTTTGAGGAAGCTGCAACGGTCTTTGGCGATGAAGAAGCTCTTCTTATAGATGATCCGGATCACTCCGATCAGGAAGACCGCTTTTTACTCCTTCGAATGAGCAGCCAGTCGAATATCTTAATTGTCTGTCACTGCTATAGAGAACCGGATGATGTGATCCGCATCATATCTGCAAGAAAAGCAACCAAAAATGAAACAAGGCAATATATTGATTCGATCAAAGGATGGTGATGGTATGAGAGAAGAATATGATTTCAGTAATGCCGCGAAGAACCCATATTCGAAAGCGGTGAAGAAACAGGTTACTATGAACATAAACGAAAGTACAGTTGATTATTTTAAAAAAATGGCTTCCGAATCCGGGCTTCCATATCAGACATTGATCAATCTGTATCTGGATGATTGCGTAAAACACAAAAAGAAACTGGAATTTGTTTAAAAAATAATAAAATGGAAACAGGCATATGAAAAGGATAACATACTTTAGCGTATCTTATCCTTTTTATTTTATTCATAAAAACACAGAAAAAAAAGCACCATCCCCAAGGCTCCAAGTCCTCAAAAATGGTACTTATAAGTGCGCCTTCAGGGGCTCGAACCCTGGACACCCTGATTAAGAGTCAGGTGCTCTACCAACTGAGCTAAAGGCGCTTGTCCACCTCTGTTATTTACAACGCATTAATGATTATAGTATAATGTCTTTTAGTTTGCAAGATATTTTTAAAAAAAATATAAAAAATTATAAAATTTGTGAAAAGTTATAAAAATTTAAGCAAGGAACAGGTGTAATTTATGATATTTGAAACACATGCGCATTATGACGATAAAGCGTTTGACGAGGACAGGGAGGAATTGCTTCGTACTATGCCGGAAGAAGGGATCGGCACGATCGTCAATATATCTTCGAATCTTGAAAGCATAGAGAAGACGATTGCTCTGGCAAAAAAATATCCGTTTGTTTATGCGGCGGTCGGTATCCATCCAAGCGACAGCGGCGAGCTGACGGAAGAGAGCTTTGCGTGGATGAAGGAGCAGTGCGGTCATGAAAAAGTAGTCGCAGTCGGAGAGATCGGACTTGATTACTATTGGAAGGAGCCGGAGGCGGCGGTTCAGAAGAAATGGTTTGAGCGGCAGTTGTTGTTGGCGCAGGAGATGAATCTGCCCGTTATTATTCATTCAAGAGAAGCGGCGAAGGATACGCTTGATATGATGAAAGCGCTGCATGCGGAAAAATCGGGCGGCGTGATTCATTGCTATTCCTATACGAAGGAAATGGCGGCGGAATTTTTGAAGCTGGATTATTTTTTCGGAATCGGCGGAGTCGTTACATTTCAAAACGCTAAAAAGCTGAAAGAGGCGGTCGCTTATCTTCCGATGGATAAGATCGTGCTGGAAACGGACAGTCCGTATCTTGCGCCCGTACCGAACCGCGGCAAAAGAAACTGTTCTAAAAATCTTGTATACGTAGCGCAGGAGATTGCGCAGATAAAAGGAATCTCATACGAAGAAGTTGTGGAAACGACGCGGCGGAACGCAATGCGGCTGTATGGGATCGAAGAAGCCAGATAAACGGTAAAATATGGATAGGAGAGGACATGGCACAGTTAGGAAATCCGACGAATACGATCGAAGTTTTAAAAAAATATCAGTTTAATTTTCAAAAAAGATATGGGCAAAATTTTTTGATCGACAGTCATATTTTAGAAAAAATCATAGAAGCGGCGGAAGTGACAAAAGACGACTGCGTATTGGAGATCGGACCGGGTATCGGTACGATGACGCAATATCTGGCGGAACATGCAAGAGAAGTAATAGCGGTGGAAATCGACAAATCTCTGATTCCCATTCTGGAAGATACGTTATCCGCCTATGACAATGTGACAGTAATCAATGAGGATATTCTCAAGGTAGATATCGCGGCTTTGGCAGCGGAGCGAAACGGAGGCAGACCGATCAAGGTCGTGGCAAATCTGCCTTATTATATTACAACGCCGATCATTATGGGACTGTTTGAAAGCCATGTCCCGCTTTCCAGTATTACGATTATGGTGCAGAAAGAAGTGGCGGACAGAATGCAGTCGGGACCGGGAACAAAAGATTACGGAGCGCTTTCTTTGGCGGTTCAGTATTATGCAAAGCCGGAGGTAATGCTGAATGTTTCGCCGGGCTGTTTTATTCCTCGGCCAAATGTCGGAAGCGCTGTGATCCGCCTTGCGCGGTATGAAAAAAATCCGGTTTCCGTCAAAGACGAAGAATATTTATTCGCTCTGATCAGGGCGGCGTTTAATCAAAGGCGTAAGACGCTTGTCAATAGCCTTGTCAATGCAAAAAATTTAAAAGCGGAAAAAGAAGAAGTGCTTTCAGCGTTGGAAAAATTAAGTCTTAGCCCGATGATACGCGGGGAAGCGCTGACATTGGAACAGTTTGCCGCGCTGAGCGATTTCCTATGCAAAAAAGGCGATTAGAACTTTTGACTTATGGAGGGGGCTATGGTACACTTACAATAGTTTTATAGTGGATTATTGCGTAAATTTTACAAAAAGACATATGATTTCATATGAGGTGAAAACATTGGATAAATATGAGTATAAAGTCCGTTCAGAGGAAATCAAGGATCTAATCGGGAAGAAAAAATACGCGGAAGCGATGAAAATAGCAGATACGATCGATTGGAGAAGAGTCAAAAACATTAATATGCTTTGTACGGTCAGCGATTTGTACAAGCTGAGCAGAAGATACGAGGAGAGCAGAGAAATACTGCTCTTAGCTTATGAGCGTCATCCGGGCAGCAGGATGATTGTTTATTCTCTTTGTGAGCTTTCAATTAAGTTAGATGACGTCGTACAGGCAGTGGAATATTATAAAGAATTTGTACAGGTGGCGCCGAGAGATAACGGCAGATATGTATTACAATATAAATTATACGAGGCGCAGGAAGTTAGTCTGGAAGAGCGGATCGCCGTACTGGAAGAATTAAAGAGACGGGAATATCGGGAAAAATGGGCATACGAGCTTGCTTATCTTTATCATCGGATCGGTCTTTCCACAAAATGCGTTGAGGAGTGCGACGAGCTGATTCTCTGGTTTGGAGAAGGCAAATATGTGACGAAAGCAATGGAGCTGAAAATGCTTCATGCGCCGTTGTCCGCAGAGCAGCAGAAAAAATATAAAAAGAGCAAAGGCATTGCGGCGCCGGAGACTACGCCGAAAGCCTCTGACGAGCTTGATATTGAAGTAAAGCCCGTCAATGTCGGGGAATATGCGACGATCAATCTGCAGAAGGAACTTGCTGAAAGCATGAAGGAGGTGCTCGGCGAAGAAGCGAGCGAGCCGACGATCGAATATGAAGCGATAGGAGCGGGTTCCTCTACGGATGAGATCAGAACGTTTGCGGCGGAGGAAGAGACGGACGAGCTGGAAGCCTATGAAGAAGAACTGAAATCAGACGATACCGGAGAAGTTACAGTACCAAAAGAGGTAAAAAGCGAAGAGCCGGAGCCTCCAAAACAAAGAAAGGAATATAAGAAAACAAAAATAGAGGAGATAGAGGAGCCGGGTGATTTTACACAGGAAATCTTGACAAATCTGCTTCAGGATACCGGAGAAATGCGTGAAATCCGTCTGCCGGAGGAAACGCCTGCGGACATGGAATTTGTAAAACAGGAGCCTTTGGAAGAAGAAGTTCCCGATGCGGAAGAAGTTTATTTTGAAGACAGCGACACGGCAGAACTGCCGGAGATGAAGCAGGAGGAGCTGTTTAAGGAAGAACCTGAAAAGCCCGTTAAAGTAAAATCCAAAGAGCCGGAGCAGCCAAAAGTCGTAAGGCTTTCCCATACGGGTGAGATTCCGAAAATCGTGCAGAGCACGCCGAAGATCTATATGCCTTCCGCGGAGAGTATGGCAAAAGAAAAGAATTCGAATTTTGACAGCTTATTGTCGCAGGAATACGACGGTCAGATCAGTCTTGCCGTACCGGAGAAGGAAACGGTAGAAAAGCAGATCACCGGTCAGATGAGCATTGAAGATATTCTTTTAGAATGGGAAAGGATGAAAAAAGAAAACGAGGAAAAACGCGCCGAAGCAGTCAGACAGCGCGTAAAAGAGCAGACGGGAGAAATCTTTTCGCAGTTTGACGCCTCGACAAAACAGGGTATTCTTGCGGAACTGGATTCGCTTGCGGAAGATTCCATTCAAAAGGAAAAGGCATCCGCCGGAAAACAAAAAGAGAATCAGCCGGAAAGCGATGAAGCTGAAACAAAAGAACAGACATCGGATGCAGAGAAACAAGCGGCGGAGATGGAAGCGTTGACAGTCGAAGAAGAACGGAAATCGGCGGAGCCGGAAGCGCAGAATGACTCAGAAAAAGAACAGACGGCGGACTCGGAAGAGCAATCAGACGGGAAAAGAGCGCAGAATGAGCGGGATGAAAGCGCGGATGAGAACGAGCAGCCGGAAAAAGAGAATCGTGCAGACGAAGAGAAGCAGCATCGTCAGGATAAACACCAGCGTCTCATGACAAATGAAGAAAAGAAGCTGTTCGGTTCCTTCATTCAGACGAAATCAACGAGAGATCAGATCATTAATACGATCGACAATATCAGTCTTGCGTCTTATACAGGCAACGTTATTATGACCGGAGAGGCGGGTATGGGGTCGGTTAATCTGGCAAAAAATATTATCAAAGAAATTCAGATGACAGACAGTAATTTTTCCGGAAGACTGGCAAAGATTACGGGGCAGGCGCTGAATCATAAGGATTTGGAAAAGACATTCGAAAAGCTGAGCAACGGCGCTCTTATCGTAGAAGGCGCGGGAGAATTAAAGGAATCTACAATAAAGACAATGGCGAAGCTGCTTGAACAGGAAAAGCAGGGTATTATCGTTATTCTGGAAGATACAAAAATCAATATGAACAAGCTGCTTGAGAATCATAAGATCCTGCATCGGAATTTCAATCTCCGCATCGACGTAGAAGCGATGGACAACGATTCTCTTGTTATGTTCGCCAAAAAATATGCGCTTGAAAAGGAATATGCAATTGATGAGCTTGGCGTGCTTGCATTGTATACAAGAATTTCGGAATTACAGACGAGCGAACATTCCGTAACGACAAAGGAAGTAAAGGAGATCGTAGACGAGGCGATCCATCATGCGGACAAAAAGAACGTAGGACATTTTATGGATATTCTGCTTGGAAAGCGTTATGATGATGAGGATATGATCATATTACGAGAGAAGGATTTCGTATAAATAAAAGGAGGATACTTATGGCAGGGCAGGAAACGGTATTTATTTCGGAGGCGGATCAATATCTGTTTGCGAAAGGGACACATTACGACATTTATAAAAAACTGGGTGCGCATTTGTCCGTCGAGAATGGAAAGAAAGGCGTATTTTTTGCCGTATGGGCGCCGAATGCGCAAAAGGTCAATGTGATCGGAAGCTTTAACGACTGGGACGAGAACGAGCATGAAATGGAAAAGATCGGTCAGATGGGGATTTATACAAAATTTATTCCCGGAGTAAAAAAAGGCGATCTGTATAAGTTTCTGATTACGGCGCAGGACGGCAGAAAGCTGTATAAGGCGGACCCGTTTGCCAACTATGCGCAGAGACGCCCGGAAACGGCTTCTATTGTTACGGATATTTCCAATATGAAGTGGACGGACAGCGAATGGATGGAAGCGCGGAAAGAAAAGGATATGAATAATGAACCGGTTGCCGTTTATGAATGTCATATCGGTTCATGGATGCGTCATCCATGCAGAGAAGACGAAGGATTTTATAATTACAGGGAATTTGCGGATGCGATCGTAAAATATTTAAAGAAAATGCGTTATACGCATGTTGAGCTGATCGGAATTGCGGAGCATCCGTTCGACGGTTCGTGGGGGTATCAGGTAACAGGATATTATGCGCCGACCTCCCGCTACGGAACGCCGCAGGATTTTATGTATCTGATCAATACGCTGCATAAAAACAAAATCGGCGTAATTCTTGACTGGGTTCCGGCACATTTTCCGAAGGATGCGCACGGATTGGCAGAATTTGACGGTTCTGCCGTATTTGAACATCCCGATCCTCGTATCGGCGAACATCCCGACTGGGGAACAAAAATTTTTAATTACGGCAAAAACGAAGTGGTAAATTTTCTCATTGCCAATGCGCTTTTCTGGATCAAGGAATTCCATGTAGACGGCCTGCGCGTCGACGCGGTTGCATCGATGCTTTATCTTGATTACGGTAAGCAGGACGGACAGTGGGTTGCAAATAAATACGGCGACAACAAGAATTTGGAAGCGATTGAATTTTTCAAGCATATGAATTCCGTGATCCGCGGCACGTTTCCGGGCATTATGACGATTGCGGAGGAATCGACCGCATGGCCGAAGGTAACGGGACCGATCGACGAAGGCGGATTGTTTTTCAGCTTTAAATGGAATATGGGCTGGATGCATGATTTTTGCGAATATATGAAGCTTGACCCGATCTACCGGAAGGGAAATCATTATGCAATGACGTTTGCCATGAGCTATAATGACAGTGAAAATTATATTCTTCCGCTGTCCCATGACGAAGTCGTACATCTGAAATGCTCTATGCTGAATAAGATGCCGGGTTATCATAAAGATAAATATGCCAATTTGCGGACAGGCTATACTTATATGTTTGGTCATGCCGGAAAGAAGCTTCTGTTTATGGGACAGGAGTTCGGGCAGGAAAGAGAGTGGAGCGAAGAGCGCGAGCTTGACTGGTATCTGCTTGGAGAGGATTTAAACCGCGGTATGCAGGAATATGTTGCGGAGCTTTTGAAGATTTACCGTAAGTATCCGTGCATGTATGAGGTAGACAATAGCTGGGAAGGCTTTGAATGGGTCAAAGCGGACGATGCGGAAGAAAGTACATATGCGTTTATCCGTAAATGTCCGTCCAGTAAGCAGAAGCTTTTGTTTGTTATGAATATGACGCCGGTAGAGAGAAAAGGCTACCGTGTAGGCGTTCCGTCAAAAAAGAAATATAAATTGCTTTTAAACAGCGCTGAGACAAGATTCGGAGGAGACGGAGCAGAAATTCCCGCGTCGGTCGCAGCCGAGAAAGTTCCCTGCGATTACCGCGATTATTCCATCAGCTTTGATCTGCCGCCGTACGGCTCTGCGGTTTTCCTTTTCTAAGAAAGGGAAAGGTTAAGAAAAAAGAATAGAAAGCCGAAATAAAGAGTGAATGCATGGGCTGCATTCACTCTTTTTGAATCATGAGGTCAATATGAAAATTACATTTCAAACGACAGAAGTAAAAAATTTTAATACGGATCGTCATAATACGGCGCAGAAAGAGTCCGGCGTGCAAAGGATCGGATCGGGAAACGGTTATGCGTTTGATTTGTCCGGCGGAGCAAGAGGCAATGAGGTTTACCGGGAAAACGGAAAGACTGCGGAAGATATTATGCGGGAAGCGGGCGGACAGAACGTAGCTTTGACGCATAATTATATGGCGGTAATGTCTAACTGCATGTCTGATGAGGATTTTGCGAAGCTTCAGGAAAACGGTTATCAGACGGGCAGCACGGATGTAGAGACTGCCGTTACGATCGTGGATCAGATCAAGGCTTCTCTATTGCAGGCGGGCGTTTCGATCACCGGATATACGGATACGCTGGATATGGAGACTCTGACGGAAATTACAGGAGACGTCGGACTGGCGCAGGAAATGTCGGATGCGTTTGCAGAGGAAGGCGTAGCGCTGACGCAGGAAACGGCGCAGGCGGCAATGCAGGCGCTTCAGGAAGCGTCCCTTTTGCGCGAGCCGGAAGAAGAGACGCGGAGGTATATGGTGGAAGGCGGCCTGGACGCAACGCTGCAGAACCTTTATATGGCGCAGTACAGCAGCCGCGCGGAAGGCGGCAGGCAGGGCAGAGGATATTATCAGGAAGAAACCGGATATTTGACAAAAAAGGCGGAAGAGACAGACTGGGAAAGCTTAAAACCGCAGATTGATAAAGTAATTGAAGAAGCTGGTCTGGAACGGACAGAGAGCGCGGAGGATGCCGCAAAATGGCTGATTGACCGCGGCATTGCGCTGACAAAGGAAACGCTTGCTTCCTATTTGGAATTGGAAAAAATAATGCTGCCGCAGGGGCAGAAGGAATGGTTTCAGACAATGGCGGCGGCAGTGTCCGACGGAAAAGCGCCGAAGGATGCAAACCTGACCGGAAAACCTTCGTGCTGGCAGCAGGCGGCAGAAATATGGAACCGTGTCGGAAAGATAAGCGAGGAAGCGGCGGAGCTTGCTGCAAAGTC
>JAGARW010000084.1 GCA_017621975.1 Lachnospiraceae bacterium
CAACATTCAAACCCACACAAGGGCTCATTTTCCTTCAAGAAAACATTATCACACCGGGGACCGCCTAAACGCCCCGGCAAAGCGGGGCGTTAAGAAAAGAAGCGTATCGAAAGCCTTAATCGACATAATCCTTAATCAGATGTACGAGAATATGTCTGCCGAGCACTTCGCTGCCCAGATCGTCGGGATGAATGTCATCCTTGAAAAATGCGTTTCTGACACGGGAATCATGACTGTCCAGAAAGCCCTCTTCATAGAGATCGATCACACGGAAGCCGTATTTTTCCGCCAACTCGATCTGGATATCGGCATAGTCCTGAAAGCTTTCGCCCGTATACTCCTTATAATCCTCCATCTTATTCGGATAAGTAATAACAACATAAACTTCAGCGTCGGGATGGCGCTTATGGATCATCTGAAACGTAGTGAGCGTATCGCCGCAGTAAGTGCCCCGTTCGGGATGTTCCAGAGAACCGAAGCTTTCGGAGCCTTCGAAGAGATCGTTGATTCCGGCAAAAATGACAATGATGTCGGAATCCTTCGGAATATCCGTATAACGGTATACGACGGCGTAGTTATCGTCCTTGCCCTGAATCGGCGAACCGCCGTGCCCAAGATTGACGATTTTTGCGGAGGTATACTTCGCAATGAAATCCGTGTAATTCAGACCGCTTCCGTCGGGCGTAAGCGTGCCGCCGGTTCCCGCAGTAATACTGTCGCCGAGAAAGGCGATCTTTTTTCCTTTTAGCGGGTCTTTGGAGAAATTCAGAATAAAGGAATCGATGCTGTCGACCGTCTTTGTCCGTTTGAATTTATCTTCGATTTCATAGGCTTCTTTCAGCTCGTCGTATTTGTCGGAGATCATTTCCTGTACCTCAGAGTCTGAGTAGATATTGCCGGAAGGATAAGCGTGCCCGTCATCTTCGTCGTCCTCATCTTCATCGTCTTCATCATCCTCGTCGTCCTCGTCCTTATCCTCAATTCCATCCTCGTCTTCTTTTTCATCCGAGCTGTCGCCGTCTTCGCCGGAAGAGTCGTTTTCATCATCTGTATCCGCATCGTCCGTATCGGATGCTTTTTCATCGGAGACAATCTCCCACGAAAGACCTTCTTTGGCAAAGGCGTAAACGGGAGTACAGATCAGACCAATGCATAGAAAAAAGCACAATACCTTATATTTTTTCATAATAAACCCTCCTGTAATAGAATATCATAACCCGTTTTTTCTGATTTGTCCATGAAACGGAAAAGTTTTCAGATAAATTTAAGAAATCCGGATTATTTAACGATTCCGATTCGCAGTTCAGCTTCTTGACTGCAACCTGTTCTTGCACTATAATAAAAAATAATGTCCAGAATGAGGGTTCTGGACCAGATTCCGGGGCAAAGAAGGTAAAGTGCAGAATGATAAAAAGTATGACAGGCTTTGGAAGATGCGAAGTTTCCGAGGCGGAACGTAAATTTACGGTAGAAATGAAGGCGGTCAACCACCGGTATTTGGATGTGAATATTAAGATGCCAAAAAAACTCAGCTTTTTTGAATCTTCCATTCGAAATCTCCTCAAAAAGTACATTGAGCGCGGCAAAGTAGATATTTTTATTACGTATGAAGATTACACGGAAAATAACGTATGCATCAAATATAATAAAGATATTGCGCAGGAATATATGAAATACTTAAACCAGATGTCGGAGGACTTTGCTCTGGACAACGACGTACGCGTTTCTACACTTTCAAGATATCCCGAAGTCTTTACAATGGAAGAGCAGACGATCGACGAAGAACAGCTCTGGAAAGGACTGGAGCGGGCGATCTGCGGGGCGGCGGAAGGCTTTGTGCAGACGAGGATCAGGGAAGGCGAAAACTTAAAGAACGATTTGATTGCCAAGCTGGACGGTATGCTCACGCATGTGGATTTCATCACCGGTCGTTCTCCGCAGATCATTGCCGAGTATAAGGAAAAGCTGCGCGAGAAGGTAAAGGAACTTCTGGAGGATACGCAGATCGATGAGGCGAGGCTTCTGACAGAAGTGACGATTTTTGCGGATAAGGTATGCGTTGACGAAGAGCTTGTCAGACTCAGAAGCCATATCGCCCAGACGAAGGAAGCGCTTCTTGCGGGCGGGGGCATCGGACGCAAGCTTGATTTTATCGCGCAGGAGATGAACCGCGAGGCAAATACGATCCTTTCCAAAACAACGGATCTGGAGATTTCGGGACGCGCCATTGAGCTGAAAACAGAAATCGAAAAAGTACGTGAGCAGATACAGAATATTGAATAAGTCGGTGACAGCATGAATCATTTAATTCATATCGGATTTGGCAATATTGTCAATACAGGTAAGATCATAGCGATTGTAAGCCCGGATTCCGCGCCGGTGAAGCGGCTTGTACAGAAAGCAAAGGAGAGCGGCATGGCGATCGACGCGACGCAGGGCAGAAAGACGAAAGCGGTTCTTGTTATGGAAAACAGCCAGATCGTATTGTCGGCGCTGCTGCCTGAGACGATCGCCGGCAGGGCACAGGCGGAAAGGACAGAAGATGATGAAGCGTAAAGGAATTCTCGTAGTCGTATCGGGCTTTTCAGGCGCCGGAAAAGGAACGCTGATGAAGCAGCTTGTGAAGTCATACGATACGTACGCGTTGTCCGTTTCGATGACAACGCGCAATCCAAGATCGGGAGAAACAGACGGCAAGGAATATTTTTTTGTTTCCAAAGATACGTTTGAAAAAGAGATCGCGCGGGGCGGGCTTGTTGAATATGCCCAGTACTGCGGCAATTATTACGGTACGCCGAAGGAGTATGTGGAAAAGCAGCTCGAACACGGCAAAGATGTGATTCTTGAGATTGAGATACAGGGCGCGCTCAAAATAAAAGAAAAGTTTCCGTCCGCGCTGCTTTTGTTTGTAACGCCTCCGAGCGTAAAAGAATTAAAACGCAGGCTGTCGGGCAGGGGAACGGAGACGGAGGACGTTATTAACGCCAGACTTGCCCGTGCCGGAGAAGAAGCGGAAGGCATCGAAAAGTACGATTATCTTGTCATCAATGATGATCTTGATACATGCGTGGCGCAGATGCATGCGCTCATTCAGGGCGCGCACAACGCGCCGCTTAGAAATGAAGAATTTATTGAAACGATCAGAACCCAGTTAAAAGAACTGGCGAAAGGAGAAAATTAATGTTACATCCATCTTATTCCGATTTAATGAAAGTAGTAAACAGTGAGGTCGAAGAAGGCGAAGCGCCGGTAGTCAACAGCAGGTATTCTATCGTGATGGCGACTTCTAAGCGCGCGCGTCAGCTGATTGGCGGCGAGGAAGCCTATGTGGACGCGGAAGGAAAGAAGCCGCTTTCCGTTGCCGTAGAAGAACTGAATGAATCCAGAATTAAAATATTAAATGAAGAAGATTAAAAGCGGAGCGGCAATGAACGTATTATTTGTATCACTTGGCTGTGATAAAAATCTGGTGGATTCCGAGGTGATGCTTGGAATCCTTGCAAAGCGGGGCTACCGCTTTACAAATGACGAGACGGAAGCGGACGTTGTCGTCGTTAATACATGTTGCTTTATCAACGATGCAAAAGAGGAAAGCATCCAGAGCATTCTGGAAATGGCGGAACTGAAGAAGCAGGGCAGGATCAAGGCTTTGATCGTAACAGGCTGTCTTGCGCAGCGTTACCGTGACGAAATCCAGAGCGAGATAGAAGAGGTGGATGCGATTCTTGGGACGACCGCGATCGAAAAGATCGCCGATGCGATCGATGAAGCGTTGGAGGAAAAGGGACGCAATTATTTCGAAGATATCAATGCGCCGCATGCGGCGCACAGGGACGGCCGTATTGTGACAACAGGCGGTCACTTTGCATATTTAAAGATTGCAGAAGGCTGTGATAAGCATTGCACTTACTGTATTATTCCGAAGGTGCGCGGAGGTTATCGCAGCGTTCCGATGGAAGAGCTTTTGGAAGAAGCGCGCTGTCTTGCAAAGCAGGGCGTCCGGGAACTCATTCTTGTTGCGCAGGAAACGACGCTTTACGGCGTGGATTTATACGGCAAAAAGAGCCTTCCGGAGCTGCTGCGCGGATTGTGCGGCATCGAGGGACTTTTGTGGATACGCATTCTTTATTGTTATCCGGAAGAAATTACGGACGAATTGATTGAAACGATCCGTTCGGAAGAAAAAGTATGCAATTATTTGGATATTCCGATCCAGCATGCGAGCGATAATGTGCTGCGGCGGATGGGAAGACGGACAAACGAGGCGCAGCTCCGTGAAATGATCGGGAAGCTGCGGGAAAGAATTCCTGACATCTGCCTTAGGACGACGCTGATTACCGGGTTTCCGGGAGAAACGCAGGAAGATTATGAGGAATTGTATCGCTTTGTCAATGAGATGGAATTTGACCGTCTCGGCGTATTTACTTATTCTGCGGAAGAAGGCACGCCGGCGGCGGAGATGCCGGATCAAATCGATGAGACGGTGAAAGAGACGCGCCGCGGCGAGCTGATGGAGCTGCAGCAGGCGATCGCCTTTGAAAAAGCGGAAGTCTTTGCGCAGCGCAGACCTGTACTCGACGCTTTTATCGAAGGAAAGCTGCCGGAGGAAGGCGTCTATATTGCCAGAACCTATATGGATGCGCCGAATGTCGACGGTCTTTTATTTCTGAATGCAGATAACGTCCGGGGAGAGCTGATGAGCGGAACGTTTGTCAAGGCGGTTGTGACAGGTTCCAATGAGTATGATCTGATAGGAGAGATATGTGATGAATTTACCGAATAAGCTTACGATGCTGCGAGTTATTTTGATTCCGTTTTTTGTCGTTTTTATGCTTGCCGATCTGTTTGGGGCGGCGGATAGCTGGATTGCGCTCGGCATTTTTATTGTCGCGAGCCTGACCGATCTGCTTGACGGCAAGATTGCCAGAAAGTACAATCTTGTGACGAATTTCGGTAAGCTGATGGACCCGCTTGCGGATAAGCTGCTTGTGAGCAGCGCTCTGATTTGCCTTACGGCGATGGACCGTCTTGCGGCATGGATTACCATTGTGATCATCAGCCGTGAATTCATTATCAGCGGTCTGCGCCAGATTGCGGCGGACAATGGGATCGTCATTGCCGCAAGCTATTGGGGCAAATATAAAACGACGTTTCAGATGATTATGATCTGCCTGATGATCGTTAATCTGGAACAGATTTCGATCCTTACAACGATCGTGATGTGGGCGGCGGTAGCGTTGACGATCATATCATGCGTCGATTATATGGTAAAGAACCGGAAAGTATTTTTAGAGGATAAATAAGGTGAAAAACGTAATGCCGGAATGGAGGAAAAAATGACGGTAGAACTGATCTCCGTAGGAACGGAAATTCTGCTTGGAAATATTGTAAATACGAATGCGGCTTATCTGGCGGAGCAGTGCGCGGGGCTTGGGCTTTCCTGCTATTATCAGACCGTTGTCGGCGATAATGAAGAAAGACTGGCGCAGACGATCGAAACCGCGCTTTCACGTGCGGACATCGTGATCCTGTCCGGCGGTCTTGGTCCGACAAAGGATGATCTGACAAAGGAAACCGTGGCGAAGGTACTTGGCAGAACGATGCAGATGGACGAGCATTCCAAAGAGAAGATCAAAGAATATTTTACAAAGCGCAAGATTGAACTGACGGACAATAATTGGAAACAGGCGATGGCGCCGGAAGGAGCGATCGTTGTTGACAATGCGAACGGCACTGCGCCCGGTATTATTATAGAAGACAACGGAAAACGTGTGATCCTTCTGCCGGGACCTCCGAACGAACTGATTCCGATGTTTGAAACTTCGATTTATCCATATCTCAGTGAGGCGGAGCCGGGAATTATTTATTCCAAAACCGTTAAATTGTGCGGTATCGGCGAGAGCAAGGCAGAGACAATGGCGGCGGATCTGATCGCAGAGCAGAGCAATCCGACGATCGCGCCGTACGCAAAGACGGGAGAGGTGCATCTGCGCATTACGGCGAAGGCGGCGGACGAAAAGGAAGCGAAAAAGCTGATCAAGCCGGTCGTGAAAGAACTGAAAAACCGATTCGGCATGAACGTATATACGACGGACGAAAATACTACGCTGGAGCAGGCGGTCGTCGATCTGCTCCTTGCGAATAATCTGACGGTAACGACCGCGGAGTCGTGTACGGGCGGGCTGCTTTCCGCAAAGCTGATCAATGTGCCGGGCGTGTCGGAGGTATTCAAATCCGGACATGTAACTTATTCCAATAAAGCAAAGCATAAGCTGCTTGGCGTTAAGAAGCCGTCTCTTGATAAATACGGCGCTGTCAGCGAAAGCGTTGCGAAAGAAATGGCGAAGGGCGCGGCGGCATCTTCCAAGGCGGACGTGGCGGTTGCTATTACAGGCATTGCGGGACCGGAGGGAGGAAGCGATGAAAAGCCGGTCGGTCTTGTATACATTGCATGCAGCGTATGCGGTAAGATCAAAGTGAAAGAATATAATTTTTCGGGCAACCGGAATAAAATCCGTGAAAGCAGCGTCATTGCGGCGCTGACTCTGATGCGGCAGTGTATTCTGGAACATTACAGCGAGGTTACCTTCCGCTAGAGGAGGAAAGTAAATATGAACGAGCAAAATAACGAAACCTACAGTTTTTGTCCAAAATGCGGCGCACTGATGGAAAACGGCGTTTGTCCGCATTGCTCGGAAGCGGGCAGTCAGGGCGTATATTCTTCGCAGCATTACCCTCAGGCTCCGGCGCGGGACGACGGGCAGGGTAATCCCTGTCAAAACCAGAATCCGTGCGGGCAGGGGAATCCTTATCAGAACCAGAATCCGTACGGGCAGGGTGATCCCTATCAAAGCCAGAGCCCATATGGTCAGAGTAACCCTTATCAGAACCAGAATCCATACGGGCAGGGCAGTCCGTATCAGAATCAAATCCCATACGGGCAGGGCGGCTTTTACCAGAATCCGTATGTGCAAAACGGCTATCATCCTTATATGAAACCGAAAAAGGATAATAAGATATGGATTATTCTTGGGATTGCTGTCGCCGCGTTGATTATACTGCTGACGCTTGTCGGAAGCTACTTCTACGGTTATTTTATTACGAAGACGATCAGCTCTATGGACGGCGCTGACTTCTATGCGGGAGAATATAATTTTGACGACGGCGGAGAAGATGAGTACGGTAGATATGACGGGACGGAAGAAGAATCCGGCAGCGAGACGGAACAATATGTGCCGTCCCCGGACGATGAATATTATTACGGACCGTGCGACGCCATTGACGAAAGCGTAGATTATTCTTTCGTTACGAAATCATACAGCAATGAAGATGCGGAAAACGATATTGATATTGCCGTCAATTACTTTGAATTAAAAGGCGAAAATATTCCGAATCTGGAAAGCCTGAATGAAGCGATTGAAACGGCTGCGCTCTATTATGCCGAGGACTTTCCGAAAAATTCCTATTATGCGGAGTACGGAAACAGCTACTGCGTTTATACGTCCGCTTACGTTACGTATAACGATGCGGATATCGTCAGCATCGTTTTGGACGAGTACGTCATTTTGGACGGGGAATATCATGTTGATCTCTATCCGATCAATATTGACGTGAAAAACGGCGTGATCCTCGATAATGCCAGCCTGCTTTCGATCGACGAAGAGTTTGCGGGAGAATTCCGCAGGCGGAATAACGAGCAGAACGGTGAAATCAATTATCTGGAATCTTTGTCCGACAAGCAGCTTGCAGACGTCCTTCGTGACAAAAATTCCGTCGTCGCTTATTATACGCCGCTCGGCATGGAGATCGGCCTGAATTACAGCGAGGAAGGCAACAGCGGCTGGGTGACGGTCACATACAAAGATTATGAAAAATATCTGACTAACTTCTAAACGTTTTTTGTCCGGGCTATGCGGCAGTCAGCGGCCGCACAGCCCGGTATGATAACGATCCGTTTCCTTTCAGGAAAAAATTCAAAAACGAAAAAATATAACGGAAAAGAATTGACAAAACCGAACAAATGTTTTATTCTTTAACAGAACGAATGTTCTATGCAAAAAAGGAGAGTTTAAAGATGGAAAGAGACGATAAATTAAAAGCATTGGATGCTGCGCTTGGTCAGATTGAAAAGCAGTTTGGCAAAGGCGCTGTGATGAAGCTTGGTGATCCGAGCGTACAGATGAATGTTGAGACGATTCCGACCGGTTCCCTGAGTCTGGATATTGCGCTTGGACTCGGAGGTATTCCGAAAGGAAGGATCGTGGAGATCTACGGACCGGAATCAAGCGGTAAGACGACCGTTACGCTGCATATGATCGCGGAGGTACAGAAGCGGGGCGGCATCGCAGGCTTTATTGACGCCGAGCACGCCCTTGATCCCGTTTATGCAAAAAATATCGGCGTGGATATTGATAACCTTTATATTTCTCAGCCGGACAATGGAGAACAGGCGCTTGAGATCACCGAGACGATGGTGCGTTCCGGCGCGATCGATATTATTGTAGTCGACTCGGTGGCGGCTCTCGTGCCAAAAGCAGAGATAGACGGCGATATGGGAGACAGTCATGTCGGGCTGCAGGCGCGTCTGATGTCTCAGGCGCTCCGCAAACTGACCGCAGTGATCAGTAAGTCGAATTGTACCGTTATTTTTATCAATCAGCTTCGTGAAAAGGTCGGCGTTATGTTCGGTAACCCTGAAACGACGACCGGAGGACGCGCGCTGAAGTTCTATTCCTCTGTCCGTTTGGACGTGCGCAGGATCGAAGCGCTGAAACAGAGCGGCGAGATGATCGGTAACCGTACGAGAGTTAAAGTTGTAAAAAATAAGATCGCGCCCCCGTTTAAGGAAGCGGAATTTGATATTATGTTCGGGCAGGGCATCTCAAGAGAAGGCGATGTGCTGGATCTTGCGGCAGGATGCAATATTATCAATAAGAGCGGCGCATGGTATGCGTATGAAGGGACAAAGATCGGTCAGGGGCGCGAGAATGCAAAGCAGTATCTGAAAGACAACCCGCAGTTTTTTGAGGAAGTTGAAAAGAAGGTAAGAGCACATTACGGACTGGACGGCGCAGCCGCGGCAAAGGATCAGGCGGAGACTGAAAAGAATGGCGCGAAGGCGGAAAAGGCGCAGTCTAAACCGGAAAAAAGCGAAGTAAAACCGGAAAAAGAACCGGAAGCAGAAAAAGCGGCAGATACGATCGCTAAGAAAGCAGGCAAATAAAACCGATGACAGTAACCGGGATCGAAGCAATTTCAAAAACAAGAAGCCGGGTATATTTGGACGGAGATTTTACTCTTGTATTGTATAAAGGCGAGCTGCGCAAATATCAGATCGTCGAGGGGAAGGAACTGGCGGAAGAGACCTTGCAGGAGCTGGAGAAAGAGGTGCTGCCAAAGCGGGCAAGGGCGCGTGCAATGAATCTTCTCAAAAGCCGCAGATATACGGAAAAGCAGCTTACCGATAAGCTGCTGGCGGGCGGTTACAGCCGGGAGCTTGCCGAGAATGCGCTCGCTTATGTAAAATCGTATCATTACGTTGACGATGCCAGATATGCGTATGATTATGTCGTATGCCATATGGAGCGCAGCAGCATGAAAGAAATAGAGCAGAAGCTGATGCAGAAGGGCATTGACAGGGAGATTACACGCGCTGCGGCACAGGAGCTTGCCGAAAACGGTATGCTCGCGGAAGAAGAAACGATGATACGCCGGCTTCTCGAAAAAAAACATTATGATTTAAGAGAAGCGGATGAAAAGCAGAAACAGCGTATTTACGGTTATTTTTACCGGAAGGGCTTTTCTCTCCAAACGGTAAGACGTGTGATAGAAGAGAGTTTTACTTGACATAACAACAAAATACATATAAAATTAATGTGTTGTAGTTTTTGACAATTAGGGTGTGTCATTTCACATCCTATATCAGATATTTGTACAATGAAAAATGAATAAGGAGGTGCTCCTGTACATGCTCTATGTAGTAGTGGCAGTAGTTGTTACGCTTCTTATCGCGGTACCGGTATCTGCTCTGGCAGCTACATCCTATCACAAGAAGGTTGTAGAGACCAAGATCGGCAATGCTGACGAAAAGGCAAGATCGATCATTGATGAGGCTTTGAAAACTGCGGAGGCTAAGAAGAGAGAAGGATTACTTGAGATCAAGGAAGAGTCCATTCGTACGAAGAATGAGCTTGACAAAGAGATCAAGGAACGCCGCGCTGAAGTTCAGCGCTCTGAAAGAAGAGTCCTGCAGAAAGAAGAGAACATCGATAAAAAAGCAGATGCGATCGAGAAAAAAGAAGCGGCGCTAACAGCGAAAGAAGAAGAGCTTGGAAAGCTGAAAGTCGAGATTTCCAAACTGAATGAACAAAGAGTACAGGAACTGGAACGAATCTCTGGATTAACCTCCGAACAAGCAAAAGATTATTTGTTGAAGACTGTTGAAGATGAAGTAAAACATGAAACAGCCATGATGATCAAAGAAATGGAGAGCCGTGCAAAAGAAGAGGCAGACAAAAAGGCGAAAGAGTACGTCGTAACTGCCATTCAGAAATGCGCTGCAGACCATGTATCTGAAACGACGATTTCCGTTGTTCAGCTTCCCAACGATGAGATGAAGGGAAGGATTATCGGTAGAGAGGGAAGGAATATCCGTACCCTTGAAACAATGACTGGTGTGGATCTGATTATTGACGACACGCCGGAAGCAGTTATTCTGTCCGGTTTTGATCCGATCCGCAGAGAGGTTGCCCGCATCGCCCTTGAGAAATTGATCGTAGATGGGCGTATCCATCCAGCGAGAATTGAAGAGATGGTTGAGAAGGCGCAAAAAGAAGTAGAAGTAATGATCAAAGAAGAAGGAGAAGCCGCTACGCTTGAAGTAGGCGTACATGGTATTCATCCTGAACTTGTAAGATTACTTGGTAAGATGAAATTCCGAACAAGTTATGGTCAGAATGCGTTAAAGCATTCTATTGAAGTTGCCCAGTTATCAGGACTGCTGGCGGCGGAGATGGGACTGGATGTCAGACTTGCAAAGCGTGCGGGGCTTCTGCATGATATTGGGAAAGCCGTGGATCATGAAATGGAGGGTTCCCATATTCAGCTTGGCGTTGAGCTTTGCAGGAAATACAAAGAAGGTCCGGTTGTGGTCAACAGCGTGGAATCTCACCACGGAGATGTAGAACCGCAGTCTCTGATTGCATGTCTCGTTCAGGCTGCCGATACGATTTCCGCAGCAAGACCGGGCGCAAGACGGGAGACGGTAGAAACATATACAAGCAGATTAAAACAGTTAGAAGAGATTACAAATAATTTCAAAGGTGTCGAAAAATCTTTTGCTATTCAGGCAGGTAGAGAGGTTCGTGTAATGGTAGTTCCAGAGCAGATTTCGGATTCGGACATGGTGCTTCTGGCACGCGATATTTCTAAGCAGATTGAAGCTGAGTTGGAATATCCGGGACAGATCAAAGTCAATGTCATCCGTGAATCGCGCGTAATTGATTATGCAAAATAAGCGAGCTGATTGCTTTAGAAAAAGGAAATGTGAAAGCATTTCCTTTTTTTATGTATTATGGTATACTGTTTGGCAGAGAATAGATTAAAAACACTCTGATGCGCTAGTTTTCACATGCGGGACTTGTGTCTGCGCGCAAGGGGTGGTTTAAAGCAACCGGAAAGGATAGGTGAGCGTTATGTTGGTTTTGATGGGCGGTATGCTTGTTATTATCATTGCAGTTGTCGTTGTAGCCGCAGTTTCTTCCGTCGTATCCGCTGTAGCTGCAAGCGAGGATATTGACTCTTAAAAACGCTGGGAAGCGTGATAACAGGTTTGCAAAAGCGCCTGATATAAGAAATTCTGCCGTCGGTAAATTTATGCTTGTGCATTTTTGAAACTTGTAGTAGAATATCAGAAGTGTGTAATGTTTGATTGTATACAATTATCCAATCAAACAAAAAAACAAGAGCAAAACAAGTGATTTAAGGACGGTGCAGGATATGAAACCATACAAAGAGATGAGCAGGGAAGAATTACTTGCGTGCAAGGAAGAACTGGACGCCAGATACAAAGAGGCGCAAGGCAAGGGACTTTGTCTGAATATGTCGAGAGGCAAGCCGGAGGCGATGCAGCTTGACATGGGCATGGGACTGATGGACGCTTTAAACAGTGATTCCGATATGAAGTCGTTAGACGGGACAGACTGCCGGAATTATGGCGAATTGGAAGGGATTCTGGAAGCGAGAGCGTTGATGGCGGACGTTATGGAGATCGATGATCCTGCCAAGGTCATTGTGTTTGGCAACAGCAGCCTTTCTATTATGTACGATACGGTTTGCCGTTCCGTGACGCATGGCGTTATGGGAAGTACGCCGTGGTGTAAGCTTGATAAAGTAAAATTTTTATGTCCGGTACCGGGGTATGACAGACATTTTGCAATTACAGAGCACTTCGGTATCGAGATGATCAATATCCCGATGACAGAGTCGGGACCGGATATGGATCTGGTAGAAAAATATGTGTCGGAGGACGCGTCGGTCAAGGGCATCTGGTGCGTGCCGAAATATTCCAATCCGCAGGGAATTTCGTATTCCGACGAGACTGTCAGAAGGTTTGCCGCGTTGAAACCGGCGGCTTCCGATTTCCGTATTTATTGGGATAACGCATACGCGGTACATCATTTGTATGACGACGATCATGACGAGCTGCTGAACATTCTGGAGGAATGCGAAAAGGCGGGAAATCCTGATATGGTATATATTTTCGCATCAACTTCTAAGATCAGTATGGCAGGTTCAGGAATTGCAGCGATGGCGGCTTCCGACGCCAATATTGAATCGATCAAGAAGGCGCTGACGATCCGCACGATCGGCTATGACAAAGTAAATCAGCTCCGTCATACGAGATATTTTAAAAACAAAGAGGGCGTTCTGGCACATATGAAAAAGCATGCCGATATTATGCGTCCGAAGTTTGAGGCGGTGCTTGCGGTTCTCGATCAGGAACTGGGCGGACTCGGCATCGGAAGCTGGGTAAAGCCAAAGGGCGGTTATTTTATCTCGTTTGAGGCGATGGACGGCTGTGCGAAAAATATTGTGAAAAAATGCAAAGAAGCGGGCGTAACGCTGACAAAGGCAGGAGCGCCGTTCCCTTACGGCAAGGACCCTCACGACAGCAATATCCGTCTCGCTCCTACGTATCCTACGCCTGAAGAGCTGAAGGAAGCGACGGACCTGTTTGTATTGTGCGTCAAACTCGCAAGCATTGAAAAATTGTTAGAGGCTTAACGGAAGCGGTTAGAGCATATTTTGAAAGAAGCGTTCAGAGGAGAGGTCAGATGAGCGACGAGATCAAAAGAATTGACAGAACTTTAGTTCATAAAGGGACGATCATAGATTATTATGTAGATACGATGCAGCTCCCAAACGGCAACGAGGCAAAATGGGATTTTATTCAGCATAACGGAGCGGCTGCGGTCGTGCCCGTGACGGAAGACGGAAAAATACTGATGGTATCGCAGTACCGTAATGCGTTGGAGCGATATACGCTTGAGATTCCGGCAGGAGGCTTAAATGCAGGAGAATCTACCGCTGCTGCGGCGGCAAGGGAATTAGAAGAAGAGACGGGCTACGCATCGAAGGATTTGGAGATTCTTTTGTCCATTCGTACGACCGTTGCATTCTGCAATGAGAAGATTGACATTTATGTGGCAAAAAATCTGGTCAAGACACATCAGCATCTCGACGAAGACGAATATCTGAACGTCGGCGCATATACGCTGGGGGAATTGGAAGAGATGATTTTTGAACGGAAGATCGAGGATTCCAAGACAATCTCCGCACTCTTGGCATATAAAGTAAAATACGGCATATAATTGTGAAAAAGAAAGAAATGGATATGCTGTGCGAATCACAAAAATACGATGGAAAAGGGCAGGACGGCCGAATTGGGCGCTGCCCTTTTTTGCCGGTTTTATGGCGGGAGCGGCGGTCGTCTATTTGAATGCAGGCGCATTCCTTGGCGGGAGCGGACTTTTTACGCAGACCAGTCTGGAGCGGCTTGCTGACATGGAATTGAACAAAGGAGCGTTTTTCCTCTATGTGCTTGAAAAACGGATCGGGACGCTCTGGCTGATGGCGATTCTTGCGACAACCTTTGCGGGAATCGTGACGACCTATCTGTTTATTCTTTGGACCGGCGTTTGCGGTGGCGTTGTCTTTATGGTTTCCGTTATGCGGTACGGTATGAAAGGGATCTTGCTGCTCGCAGGAAGTATGATGCCGCATTTCTTATGTTATATACCGGCAATTTTGCTTCTTGCCAACTGGTGTCTGCGCGTTTGCGGCAAGCTTTACTATCCGGTTCGGGATTATACGGCAATGGGAGAGGAAAAATCAAAGAACAGATGGATTTTGTGGAATTTTATGATGCTGCATGGAGTTGTCATAATCGGAGCCATTTTAGAAAGTTATGTAAATCCAAATTTGATGACGGAATTATTAAAGATATTTTAAGTATTTGTTTCACAAGATGTAGTACCCGACAAAAACCAACCTTCCGCTATCTTGTATTTTCGATTTAAAACGCCCATTTTAAGCGGAAAACACGGCAAAATACCATTTGCTTTTCCCTTTTGTTTTGATTATAATGGTAATCAAGCACTTTATCGAAAAAGATGAAAATTACCTTATGAGGAAAGGCACAAACTCCATGCAGAACGAGATTACAGCGTTTATTTCATATTTACATAACGTTAAAAAGACCTCTGGTAATACAGAACTGTCGTATAAACGGGATTTGTGCAAGTTTACGAGCTTTATGCAGGGTCGGGGAATCTCTGCATTTCGTGAGATTACGGAGAAGGATCTGCAGGAGTATGTGAAATATCTGGGCGACCGGAAGTTTGCGGCTGCGACCATTTCCAGAAACATTGCTTCGATCAAGGCGCTGTATCAGTATCTGTGTCGGGAAGGAAAAGTATCCGGGAATGTTTCCGAGTGTTTGAAGGCGCCGAAGATCGAGAAGAAAATGCCGGAAATCCTTTCTATGGAAGAGGTCGTGCGTCTGTTGGAACAGCCTTCCGGCGGCAGTGAGAAAGAGATTCGCGATAAGGCGATGCTGGAGCTTTTGTATGCGACCGGAATACGTGTAACAGAGCTGATTACCCTTTCGGTCAGGGATATTAATTTACAGATGGGATTTATCATTTGCCGCGATAGCCATAAAGAGAGACTTGTGCCGTTTGGAGAGGCGGCGAGAAGCGCGCTCGTGCATTATCTGGAAAAAGCAAGAAGCGGAATGATTCAGGATGAGGAGGAAGAGACGCTGTTTGTCAACTGTTCCGGACAGCCGATGAGCCGTCAGGGATTTTGGAAGCTGATCAAATATTATGCGAAAAAAGCGGGAATTTTGACGGATATTACGCCGCATACGCTGCGCCATTCGTTTGCGGCGCATCTCGTAGAGAACGGAGCCGATCTGCGCAGCGTTCAGGAAATGCTCGGACACTCGGATATTTCCACGACGCAGATCTATGCCAATATGAACCATAACCGGATCAGGGAAGTGTATGCGAAAGCGCATCCCCGCGGCTGACGGATTTATGAGAGCCGAAAGAAAAGAGACTGCCATATTAAGTAATATTACGAATATGGCAGCCTTTTTATATTTATTCGTATTCCGCAATGTCATAAATGAGACGCTCGGTGTCTTCCCAGCCAAGGCATGGGTCGGTAATGGATTTGCCGTACGTTCCTTCGCCGATGTTCTGCTTGCCCTCGACAAGGTAGCTTTCCACCATGACGCCTTTGACGAGTTTATGAATGTCATGGCTTACCTTGCGGCTGTGCATGACTTCTTTTACGATACGGATCTGCTGCTCGAACTGCTTATTGGAATTGTTATGGTTAGCATCGATGATGCAGGCAGGATTCATCAGATTCATGCCGTTATATAAGTCAAGCAGACTGATCAGGTCTTCATAGTGATAGTTTGGAAGGCTTCTTCCGTATTTGTTGACGCTGCCGCGCAGTACCGTATGCGCGAGCGGGTTTCCCGAAGTATTGACTTCCCAGCCTCTGTAAATAAAGGAATGAGGATGCTGCGCCGCAAATACGGAATTGAGCATAACGGAGAAATCGCCGCTCGTCGGATTTTTCATACCTGCGGGTACGTCAAAACCGCTGACTACCATACGGTGCTGCTGGTCTTCCACGGAACGCGCGCCGATCGCAACATAGGATAAAATATCGGAAAGGTAACGCCAGTTTTCCGGATATAACATTTCATCGGCGGCAGTCAGACCGGATTCGGCGATCGCCCGGATATGCATTTTGCGCATTGCGATCAGTCCGGCGAGAAGATCGGACTTTTTGTTCGGGTCAGGTTGGTGCAGAATGCCCTTATAGCCTTCGCCTGTCGTACGGGGCTTATTGGTATAAATTCTCGGAATCAGGATCAGCTTGTCCTTTACTTTGTCGTAAAGCCCGGCAAGTCTTGTCACATAATCGCAGACAGCGTCTTCATTGTCTGCGGAGCATGGTCCGATGATCACGAGAAATTTGTCGCTTTCTCCGGTGATGACTTTCGCTATTTCTTTATCTCTTGTTTCTTTTAACGCTGCGAGTTCCTCCGGAACGGGGTACTGCTCACGGATTTCCGCAGGAATCGGCAGCTTTTTTACAAATTCGAATCCCATAAAGGTCTCCTTTCTTAAGTAAGCATAGCGTTGGGCGAAGAAATAGAAGGCTCGGTTCTTTGCCTGACCGCTGCCTTTCATTATAATATATAAAATCCGTAAGAGCAAGTGAAGAAAAGGCGGAAACCGCTTTTTTAACGGCTTAACCGCGTTTTCCGAGATAGTATCTGACCGCCGTGGCATCAAGCAGCGTAATGAGAAGCTGGCTCAGCAGCAGACCGTACAGATACCCCTGAATGCCGATGCGGGGAATGAGCCGGAATACAAAAAACAGGCGGACGGAGAGCGCAGCCAGACTGGAAAAGAAGGTAACGCCCGTTTTGCCGAGACCGTGCAGGATACTGGAAAAGGCCCCTGACAAATAAAGAAGCGGGCAGATAAAGCTTAATGTCAGGATAAAGGAGCCTGCCATCTGACTTTTGAACAAAAGCATTCCGGCATACTGCCCAAATAGGAGAAAGCAGATTGTGCATAATGTCCCAAAAAGAGCGCAATATATTACCGATCTTTTGACGACGCTGCGGATCGTGGAGTGGCTGCCGGTTTCGTCCGCTTCCGAGATGACGGGCAGCAGAAGGACACAGGCGGAATTGATCAGCGCGGTCGGGAAAAAAATAAGCGGAAGCGCCATGCCCGTAAGAACGCCGTAAACCGAGAGCGCCTGCGCCTGTGAAAATCCGTGCGTCGTAAGGCAGATCGGGATAGAGACCGCTTCAACACTCTGCAGGATATTGACGGCAATGCGGCTGGCGGTAAGAGGAGCCGCAAGGCAGAATATTTTCCGCAGCATTGCGGCAAGCCGCTCCGAATGGGAGAGCGCGCTGTCGGATACGTTGTGCCAGACCGCGGGCTGCCTTTTGCGTCTGCGCTCCAGACGGAAGAAACGGGCATAGAGGATCACGAGGGAGAGCAGGGCGGAAAAGCATTCTCCGACCGCAAGCCCGACGACGGCGCAGCCGATCTGCGGCGCCGTGCCTTTAGCGTGCAGATGGGCGCAGAGCCAGAAAACGCTTCCGACACGGGCGAGCTGTTCGGCGATCTGCGTAAACGCCGGGATGCCGGCGCGCTTGATGCCGTAAAAATAGCCGTTGACAAGAGAATGCAAAGAGCAAAACGGGATAGACAATGCAAAAATACGCAAAAGCGGCGCGCTGCGGACCTCCTGCAGAAAGGCGGCGGCAATGCCGTCTGAATAACGGTAAAGAATAAAGGCGCACAGGGCTGAAAGCGGCATGGAGATGAGAAAGCCGGCGCAGAGAACGCGCAGGGACGACCGATAATTTTTTGTCGTCGGTTCGGAGGCGGTAAATTTAGAGACTGCGGTCTGGACGCCCGCTGCGGTCAGGGAAAAAGAAAGCGCCATAACGGGAGCGAGAAGCTGGTAGATGCCCATGCCTTCCTCTCCAAAAGTCTGTGAAAGAAACGCTCTGTAGAAAAAGCCGATGAGGCGGCTGGCAAAGCCCGCCAGAGTCAAAATCAGGGTACCGGTCAGAAAAGGGTTCTTTTTTGTCATAAAATAAGCGTACTTCCCCTGTTTTTGATAAATTATATGTAGCTGCGTTTATTGACAGAACCGATAGGGAGTGCTATAGTGTAAACACTGAATTCGTAGTGTATTACTAGGAAATAAAAAGGAGCGGTGTAAATGAAACCATTGATATATCTGGACAATGCAGCGACGACAAAGACAGCGAAAGAAGTCGTGGACGCTATGCTTCCGTATTTTACGGAGTATTACGGCAATCCGAGCAGTATTTATTCTCTTGGCTCGAAAAGCAAGGAGGCGGTAACGGATGCGCGGGAGATCATTGCAGGGACGCTCGGAGCGCAGGCAAATGAAATTTATTTTACGGCGGGCGGTTCCGAATCGGATAACTGGGCGCTGAAGGCGACGGCGGAAGCGTATGAGAGCAAAGGAAAGCATATCATTACCTCTGCGATCGAGCATCATGCCATTCTGCATACATGCGATTATTTAGAGAAGCGGGGCTTTGAGATTACTTATATCGGTGTGGATGAAAACGGCGTCCTGAAGCTGGACGAGTTGAAAGCCGCTATCCGCCCGGATACGATACTGATCAGCGTTATGTTTGCCAACAATGAGATCGGAACGATTCAGCCGATCAAGGAGATCGGAGAGATCGCAAAAGAGCATGGCATTTTATTCCACACGGATGCGGTTCAGGCGTACGGGCAGCTTCCGATCAATGTGGACGAATACCATATTGATATGCTGAGCGCGAGCGGTCACAAATTAAACGGACCGAAAGGGATCGGCTTTTTGTATATCCGTAAGGGCGTGAAGATACGTTCGTTCGTACACGGCGGACAGCAGGAACGCGCGCGCCGGGCAGGCACGGAAAACGTGACGGGGATTGTAGGGATCGGCGCGGCGGCGCAGCGTGCAATGCGCATCATGGAAGAAAAAACAAAAAAAGAGAGCGGGCTGCGCGATTATCTGATTGAGCGGATCGAGGCGGAAGTGCCGTACTGCCGCTTGAACGGCGATCGGAGCAGGCGTCTGCCGAATAATGTCAACTTCAGCTTTCGGTTCGTAGAAGGCGAATCCCTTCTTATTATGCTTGATATGGAAGGAATCTGCGCTTCGAGCGGTTCCGCATGCACATCCGGTTCACTTGATCCGTCGCATGTCCTGCTGGCGATCGGTCTTCCCCATGAGATCGCGCACGGTTCTCTGCGGCTGACATTGAGTGAAGAGACGACCAAGGAAGAGATCGATACGGTCGTAGAAGCGGTTAAGAAAATCGTAGAGAGACTTCGGTCGATGTCTCCGCTTTATGAGGATTTTGTGAAAAAACAGAAGTAGGAGAAAACGCAGAAAAGCCGGAAGCGCCAAAAAGGCAGGGGCGCTTCGGAATGGAGGAAATTATGTATAGCGAAAAGGTAATGGATCATTTTCAGAATCCGAGAAACGTCGGAGAAATAGAGAACGCCAGCGGCGTCGGTACGGTAGGCAATGCAAAATGCGGCGATATTATGAGAATCTATCTTGACATCGATGAAAATCAGATCATCCGCGACGTGAAATTCAAGACGTTTGGCTGCGGCGCAGCGGTCGCGACGTCAAGCATGGCGACAGAGCTTGTCAAAGGGAAAAACATTCAGGAAGCGATGAAGATCACAAATAAAGCGGTTGCGGAAGCGCTCGACGGTCTGCCGCCCGTGAAGATGCATTGTTCTCTTCTTGCAGAGGAAGCGATTCATGCGGCGCTTTGGGACTATGCGCAGAAACATAATATTACGATTGAAGGTCTGCAGAAACCGAAGTCCGATATTCATGAGGGCGAGGAAACGGAAGAGGAAGAATATTGACGGTGGAAACGAAAAAAAATGTATTTCAGGAACTGGCGTTGTCCGTATGGAATTTTAAAAGCTACGTGCAGTTTGTAAACAATACGGGCGGCAAGGTATTCGGATTTAGCGCGCTTTTACTTGCGATCTATCTTCTTGTTACTTCGATTGCTTCAGCATTTGGCATGCTGGGCGGTATCGCTGATATCTGGCGGGAGCTGATTGCCGAAGTGCCGAATTTTGTGCTGGAAAACGGAGAACTGACGGTAGACGGCGTCTACGAAATGGAAGGAGGCGCTTCCTACCTTTATGTCAATACGGATACGGTCATCAGCGAAGCGGAAGCGGAGGCGGCGTTTGCAAAATACCGTTCGGCTATTTTGATCGATGCGGAAAAAATAGCCGTGCAGTCGTCGGACAAAGAGCGCCAGACGATCTCTCATAACGAGCTTCAGCAGCTGATCGGAGACGGCAGATATACAAAGGCTGATCTGCAGCGGTTCCTGCCGTATTTGTACGGTATTATGGCAGTCCTTTTTATCTTTTTATTTGTAGGAAGGATCGCTGCCTTTTATCTCCGTATCGTGGCCGTGAGCCTGCCTGTTATTGTGATTGCGTATCTGATGAAGATGGATTATTCCTACGGCAAGGTGTTCAAGCTGTCTGTGTATACAAGGACGGTTCCGGTGCTGATCAGGATGCTGCTTGTCGTAACGGGATTGTCAATTCCGTTTTTCTGGCTGATTGATATTTTCATTTCAGCCCTCTATGCGTATTTGGCGCTTGACGCGGTCAAACGCGAAACGACGCCGGAGGTAGGTTGGTATGTGTAAAAAGAAAGTAGTTGTAGGCATGTCCGGCGGAGTGGATTCCTCCGTTGCGGCATGCCTTTTAAAAAGTCAGGGATATGATGTGATCGGCGTGACGATGCAGATATGGCAGGATGAAGATACGACATGCCAGTCCGAAAACGGCGGCTGCTGCGGACTGTCTGCGGTAGACGATGCAAGGCGTGTCGCGCAGGCGCTTGATATTCCTTATTATGTAATGAATTTCAAAGCGGAATTTAAGAGGGACGTTATTGATTATTTTGTAGCGGAATATTTGCGCGGCAGGACGCCGAATCCGTGTATTGCCTGCAACCGATATGTGAAATGGGAAGCGCTGCTGCGACGCAGCTTAGAGATCGGCGCAGACTATATTGCGACGGGGCATTATGCGCGGATTGAGCGGTTGGATACCGGGCGCTATGCGGTCCGTATGTCGCGGACGGCGGCGAAGGATCAGACGTACGCGCTTTATAATCTGACACAGGAACAGCTTGCCCATACGCTCATGCCGGTCGGCGAGTACGAAAAGGATGAGGTCAGAAAGATCGCGGAACAATATCGTCTGCCAATTGCGCACAAGCCGGACAGTCAGGAGATTTGTTTTGTGCCGGATAATGATTACGCCGGCTTTATCGATCGGGAGGCGGGAAGTCTTGTGCCGCCGCCGGGCAATTTTGTGACGGCGGACGGACGCGTGCTCGGACGGCATAAAGGTATTACGCATTATACGGTAGGGCAGCGAAAGGGACTGAATCTGGCGATGGGGCGTCCTGTGTTTGTTACGCAGATTCGTCCGCAGACGAATGAAGTCGTGATCGGAGAAGCAGAGGACGTATTTACAAGAGAGCTCGTCTGCGACCGGTTAAACTGTATGGCGGCGGAGGAGTTTCATGACGGCGACCGTTTTCTGGCAAAGGTTCGTTATGGTCATCGGGGAACTTACTGCATCGTGACGCGCATTGGAGAGGACCGTCTGAAATGCGTATTTGAAGAGCCGGTACGGGCGGTGACGCCGGGACAGGCGGTCGTTTTTTACAAAGGAGAGTATGTCGCAGGAGGCGGCACGATCATAAGCTGAGAGAGAAGATCGTGAAGCAGCCTTAGAATTGTAAGGAAAACATATGAGAAAATACGATAGTTTGCGGAGCCATCGATATCGGTGGCTCCATTTTTTTGACCGGGAGGCTGGCGTTATGACTCCGCAAGCTCGACCAGATCTGTGATAATCGAATGGATCAGCCGCTGTTTCCGGTCCGGCATAGTCCGGATTTTGGCGGAAAGCGCGGCGGTGGACGACGATTCGGTCAGCGCGTCCTCCAGACCGGCGAGCAGCTCGCAGAGCGGGACGCCCAGCCCTTGTGCGATGTGGTAAAGACTTTCGAGCGTCGCGTTTTTCTCGCCGCGTTCGATCTGACCGATATAGGTAGGGTGAAGGGCGCAAAGCTCCGCAAGCGCCTCTTGGCTCAGTTTCATTTTTTTCCGGTAGGAACGAATCCGTAATCCCACTTCTTCTTGGATGGTCATAAAACATTTCCGCGCGTATTGGCGCGTTCTCCTTTTTTAAAATTAAGACTATAGTAAACAAATACAACAAACAACAGACTATTGACATTTAAAAATAAAAAATATATACTACAAATAGTATTTCAATTCCGGAAAAGAATACTAAAAGTATTATAGTAAAGAAATTTATTGAAGAAATCGTTAGAAAGAAATGGCAGAAAAGGAGAGAGAGTTATGAATTGGAGAAAAGTGGTTATGGCGGGGCTTGCCGTCGGCATGGCGTCGTCCATGACGCTGGGCGTCTGTGCCGCCGAGTTTGATCCCGCGTATTATGCGGCGCAGAATCCCGACGTCGTTGCGGTCGTCGGCAGTGACGAGTCTATGCTGCGGCTGCATTATGATATGTTCGGAAAGGCTGAGGGCAGAGCGGCGAACGCTGAGTCCGCGGCTTCGGCCGTTGGTCTGGAGAGCTTCGACGCGGAATACTATGCGGCGCAGAATCCCGATGTTGTGGCAATCTATGGGACGGACGCGCTTTCGCTGTATACGCACTACGTAACGTTCGGAGCGGCCGAGGGACGCGCGCCGAGCGCGGCGGCAGCGGAGGCGGCCAAATCCGGCTCCGATTCGTCCGACAGCAACCCGTACGCGCGGTTTGCATCCTCGGGCGGCGGCAGCTCGCATCATTCGCATTCCAGCAGTAAAAAGAGCGGCGGCTCGTCGAGCGACAGCTCCGCAGACAATAAGACAGAGACGCCGTCAGACAAGCCGACGGAACCTGACGATCAGACGGTAGAGCACGACGCAGATTCCCATGAACTGACATACACGTCAAATGACGACGGAACGCACAGCGCAACATGCAGCGTGACGAACTGCACATATACGGCTACGACCGAGGACTGCGATGAGACGGGCGAGGACGGCGCATGCTCCAAGTGCGGGTATAAAAAGGAAGCCGAGACGGTAAACCATGAAGATTCCCATGAGCTGACATACACGTCAAATGACGACGGAACGCACAGCGTAACATGCAGTGTGACGAACTGCACATATACAGCTACGACCGAGGACTGCGATGAGACAGGCGAGGACGGCGCATGCTCTAAGTGCGGGTATAAAGAAACAGCGTCACAGGGATAGATAGAGGCAGAAACCGGAATATGCCGGGACAGCGTGTATTCCGCAATGGTCCGTCAGATACGGAAAATAGAGTCTGCCAAAACAAAATATCAGGAACACAGCAAAGGCGTATGAGACACATCCGTTTCATACGCCTTTGCCGCGCCATGCGGTACGCTCCCTCCGGCTGACCCTTATGCTGCAAATGAAAAAAGAACTGACTAAGATGCTTCGGATTTACTCGCTTTTTTGTAAGATTTGTCATAAAAAGAGAATATTATCCTTGGTTTTTGTTGATATTGGTGATATTATGAAATAGGAAAAATTTCTCATTTCAGACATTTTTCACAATTTATCGAATACAAAAAGAAGGATAAGGTACGGGATAAGATGAGCAAAATTGTAATGGATCTGGAAAAGTGCGTCGGCTGTAATTCGTGCGTCAGGGTCTGTCCGGTCGGGGACGCCAACAGGACGATCCGGGATGAGAACGGAAATCTGACGATCAAGATCGACGAGAGTAAGTGTATCAAATGCGGCGCCTGCATTAAGGCGTGCAACCATAAGGCGAGAAGCTTTGACGACGATATGGATCAGTTTCTGCAGGATTTAAAGAGAGGCGAGAAGATCGCGGTGATCGTTGCGCCCGCCATTAAGATTTCCTTTGACGGAAACTGGCGTCACGCGCTGCAGTGGCTCAGAAACGCGGGCGTGGCAGGGGTATACGACGTGGCGTTCGGCGCAGATATCTGCACGTGGGCGCATCTGCGCTATCTGGAACGGCATCCAAATGCAAAGATCATGACGCAGCCCTGCGCAGTGATTGTAAACTATGCGCTGAAGCATCGGCCGAAGCTGCTCGATTATCTGTCCCCGATCCACAGCCCTATGCTCTGCACCGTTGTTTATCTGCGGAAATACCTGAATTATACGGGTAAGATCGCGGCGATTTCTCCGTGCATCGGAAAAGGGGACGAATTCAGTCAGACGGGACTCGTACAATATAACGTGACGATGGATCATTTAAAACGGTATTTTCAGGAAAATAATATCAGCCTTCCATCCGTAAAGCTTTACAGCGAGTTTGAATTTGACGTGGAACAGGGTATGGAAGGCGCTATCTATCCAAGACCGGGCGGACTGGCGACGAATCTGATGTATCATAAGCCGGACCTGGAAGTGCTCAATATCGAAGGACCGAATCATGTTTATAAAGAGCTTGAAAAATATCTGGCTGAAAAAGACGAATATAAGCCGCAGGTTCTGGATGTGCTGAATTGCGAATTCGGGTGCAATGAGGGACCTGCCGTCGGACAGGACTATGATTTCTTACAGATGAATTCCATTATGCATAAGGTTGAGCTCTATACGCATCAGGAGCGTATGAAGGGGACGAAACGGGGAAAGGATAAACAGTTTTCCAGATTTGACAAAGAACTGAGGCTCGAGGATTTCTTCCGCAAATATACGCCTGAAAATGTAAATAAGGTTGAGGTGAGCCGGGAAGAGATTGAAAAAGCGTTTCTTTCCCTCGGAAAGCATACGAAGGCGGAGCGCAATTTCGACTGTCATGCCTGCGGCTTCAGCTGTTGTACCGACATGGCGGAGGCGATCGCAAGAGGCTTGAATTATCCCGAGAACTGCCATCAGTATATGCTGGGACAGATGCAGGAGGAACGCAGGCAGATCGCCAGGTCGAACGAGCAGGTGCATGAGATCACGGCGGAGCTTGAACGGATCGTCGCCGACCTCGGACAGCGCGTTCATGAAGTACGGGAGGAAGCCGTATCCATCGGCGAGGCCGGCAAGCGCAACAGCGAGGAGATGAACAAGATCGTCGCTTATATGTCCGGTCTGATTGAATTAAATACGGCCGTTCTGGCGGCGATGAAGGACATTCACGTGACCGTGGACAATTATCAGGAAATGTCCCAGAATGTAGAGAAGATCGCACGGAACATCAATCTGCTTTCGCTGAATGCAAGCATCGAGGCGGCGAGAGCTGGCGAAGCGGGCCGCGGGTTTGCGGTCGTAGCGTCCAATATCCGCACGCTCTCCGACGAATCAAAGGGCGCGGTTTCCAACGCGCAGGAAAACAGCGAATCTATCAAACGCGTGATCAGCGAGGTTAACGATAAGCTGAACGGTTTTTCGGAAAAAATCGATATGCTGACCGGAGTGGTCAATGAATCGATCGAAGATATCCGCGAAAATTCCGCGCGCAGTGAGAATATTCAGGGCTCCGTACAGCAGGTCGGCGACATTATCGAGACGATTACGTCCATGATCGAGAAGACCAACCAATTATAGTTTATGATATTCCGGCAGCCGGTGTTGGAAGGTCGTGTAGTAAGAAAAACCGCACGCTTTCAGAATCTCGGCTGCCTTTTTGAATTCATAGCCGATATCCTGCGGCACATGCGCGTCGCTTCCGACCGTAATGATTTCGCCGCCCATCCGGCGGTAACGCCTGAGTATTGCAATGCATGGATTCGTCTCCCGCAGACCGCGCTTTAAGCCTCCGGTATTGATCTCAAGTCCTTTTTCGTGCTCCAGAAGCAATTCCAGGATCGCGTCAAAAATATCTTTGTACTTGTCATAAGTGTATTCGTTATCTTTATTCGGACCGTAGCGCACGACATAGTCAAGATGACCGTAGACGTCGAAGTTTTTGAATTTTTTAATGTTTTCCAAAATGGAAGTAAAATATTCGCGGTAAGCTTCTTCTTCGGAACGCCCCTCGAAGAAAGCGGGATAATAGGGGTCCTGTCCATGACATACATGGGAAGAGCCGATGATAAAATCAAAATCGTACGCTCCTGCGTAGCGTGCAAGCTCTTTCATTAAATGCGGCTGCAAACCCAGCTCAATACCGAAACGAATCTCGATCTGACCTGCATACCGCGCCTGAAGCCGGACGAGGTCATACAGATAAGCGTCCGTGTTGACTAACCAGAATTCGGAAGGCATATCCGGAGCCGGCGGATAGTCAAAGTCCTGATGCTCGGTAAAGCATATTTGCTTCATGCCGGAACGGATCGCCTGACGGATCATGTCCTCCATCGGGCTGTCGCTGTCGCCCGAATAGGACGAATGCATATGATAATCGGCGGTAATTGCCATAGAAATCCCTCCTTTACTAAAACGAGTATAGTGGATTTTCGGGAGAAATGCAAAAAAAACGTATCGATAAGGCAAAATTTAGAATATTTTTTTATTTACGTCTTGATATTTTGGGACAAATTAGTTAAAATAAACATGCTGACAAAATTTTGACAATCACACAAATCTTGTGGATGTCAAAAGATATAAAATTCATTTCTAGGAGGAATAAAAAATGGCAGTTAAAGTAGCAATTAATGGTTTTGGCCGTATCGGTCGTCTTGCATTCAGACAGATGTTTGGTGCAGAAGGTTATGAAGTAGTTGCAATCAACGACTTAACAACACCTTCAATGTTAGCACATTTGTTAAAATATGACTCTTCTCAGGGCAGATACGTAGGGATCGGCGAAGAAGATCAGGTTACAGCTGATGACGAAGCTGGTACAATCACAGTTAAGGGTAAAACAATCAAGATCTACAAAGAGCCAGACGCTAACAACTGCCCTTGGGGCGAAATCGGCGTAGACGTTGTTCTTGAGTGCTCCGGTTTCTATACATCCAAAGCAAAAGCACAGGCTCATATCAATGCCGGCGCTAAGAAAGTCGTTATCTCTGCTCCTGCAGGAAACGACCTTCCTACAATCGTTTACAATGTAAACCATACAACACTGACAAAAGAAGATACAATTATTTCTGCAGCTTCTTGTACAACAAACTGCTTAGCTCCTATGGCTAAAGCATTAAATGACCTTGCTCCGATCGAATCCGGTATCATGTGCACAATCCATGCTTACACAGGCGATCAGATGATCCTTGACGGACCTCAGAGAAAAGGCGAGAAGAGAAGTAGCCGTGCAGGCGCTGTTAATATCGTTCCGAACTCCACAGGCGCTGCAAAGGCAATCGGTCTTGTAATTCCTGAATTAAACGGCAAACTGATCGGCGCAGCTCAGCGTGTACCGACCCCTACAGGTTCTACAACTTTGTTATTCGCAGTAGTTGACAAGGCTGTAACAAAAGAAGAAGTAAACGCAGCGATGAAAGCTCAGGCTACAGAGTCCTTCGGCTACAACGAAGAAGAGATCGTTTCTTCCGATATCGTAGGCATGAGATTCGGTTCCTTATTCGATGCAACACAGACAATGGTTAGCCCGCTTCCGGATGGCAAGACACAGGTAGAAGTTGTTTCTTGGTATGATAACGAGAACTCCTACACAAGCCAGATGGTTCGTACAATCAAATACTTCGCTGAGTTAGGTTAATTGCCAGACAAAGCTGATTGATAAGTATTGATCTTTTAGGTCCGGTCCATATGGACCGGGCCTTTTTGCTCATAGTATGGGTAACTTCGTTACCCATACTATGAGCATGCTTCGCAGGAATCGCACTGCGGCGGAGAAGAATATGTCGCTGATGCGACCCGCCGCAGGCGGAAAATCCTGCCACGCAGGATTTTATTTTATGAATAATTTGTTTGGTATTCCGATAACAAAGAATATGATAATGGAGGAAAATATCATGGGATTAAATAAGAAATCCGTAGATGACATCAACGTAAAAGGAAAACGCGTGCTTGTAAGATGCGACTTCAACGTACCGCTGAAAAACGGCGAGATCACAGATGAAACACGTATCGTTGCGGCTCTTCCTACAATCAAGAAACTGCTTGCAGACGGCGGCAAGGTAATTCTCTGCTCTCACCTCGGCAAAGTAAAGAACGGCCCGAACGAAGGCGAATCTCTTGCACCGGTAGCAAAGAGACTGTCCGAGAAGCTTGGACAGGAAGTAAACTTCGTAGCTGATTACAATGTAACAGGCGAAGCTGCTACAAAGGCAGTAGAAGAAATGAAAGAAGGAGATGTCGTTCTTCTTCAGAATACACGTTTCCGCGGCGCAGAAGAGACAAAGAACGGCGAGCAGTTCTCTAAGGAGCTGGCTGATCTGGCTGACGTATATGTTTGCGACGCATTTGGTTCTTCCCACAGAGCGCATGCATCCGTTGCAGGCGTAACAAAGTTCATTTCCGCAAAAGGCGGCGAGAACGCAGTCGGTTACTTAATGCAGAAAGAAATCGACTTCCTTGGAAACGCGGTAGAAAATCCGGTAAGACCTTTTGTAGCGATTCTTGGCGGCGCTAAAGTTGCAGACAAGCTGAACGTTATCAACAATCTGCTTGAGAAATGCGACACTCTGATTATCGGCGGCGGTATGGCGTTTACGTTCTTAAAGGCAAAAGGACTCGAAGTAGGTAATTCTCTTGTTGACAATGAGAAGATCGACTACTGCAAGGAAATGATGGAAAAGGCTGAGAAGCTTGGTAAAAAGCTTCTGCTTCCTGTCGATACGACGATCGCGGCCGCTTTTCCGAACCCGATCGACGGACCGATCGACGTTAAAGTCGTTGATGCAGACGCAATTCCGGCTGATATGGAAGGTCTTGACATTGGTACAAAGACAGCGCAGTTATATGCTGACGCCGTAAAGAGCGCTAAGACAGTCGTTTGGAACGGACCGATGGGCGTATTCGAAAACCCGACGCTTGCAGCAGGTACGATCGCAGTTGCAAAGGCGCTTGCCGAGACAGACGCTACAACGATCATCGGCGGCGGCGATTCCGCAGCGGCAGTCAACCAGCTTGGCTTTGCCGATAAGATGAGCCACATCTCCACGGGCGGCGGCGCTTCTCTGGAATTCCTTGAAGGCAAGGTACTTCCGGGCGTTGACGCAGCGGATGATAAATAATGCGATAGGCAGATCGAACAAAAAGAAGGATTTGCTTTGCGCTCAGCATATCATAAAATAGATAGGAGAAATTGAAATGGCAAGAAAGAAAATCGTAGCCGGCAACTGGAAAATGAACATGACTCCGAGTCAGGCAGTTGCATTATGCGCTGAATTAAAAGATCTCGTAAAATCCGACGACGTAGACGTTGTTTACTGCGTACCGGCAATCGACATCGTACCGGTTGTAGAAGCTGTAAAGGGCACAAATGTAGAAGTTGGCGCTGAGAATATGTATTTTGAAGAAAAAGGCGCTTACACAGGAGAAATCTCCGCAGCTATGTTAGTAGACGCAGGCGTAAAATACGTTATCATCGGACATTCCGAGAGACGCGACTATTTCAAAGAGGACGACGCTTTACTGAACAAAAAAGTAAAGAAAGCGTTTGAGGCGGGTCTGACACCGATTCTTTGCTGCGGCGAGACATTAGAGCAGAGAGAAATGGGCGTTACAATGGATTGGATCAGATTACAGATCAAATCCGACCTCGCTGACATTACGGCAGATCAGGTAAAAGAAATGGTAATCGCTTATGAGCCGATCTGGGCGATTGGAACAGGCAAGACAGCTACAACAGAGCAGGCAGAAGAAGTATGCAAGGGCATCCGCGACTGCATCGCTGAAATGTACGACGCAGCGACGGCGGAAGCTGTCCGCATCCAGTACGGCGGTTCTGTCAACGCAGGCAACGCTGCGGAGCTGTTCGCACAGCCGGATATCGACGGTGGTCTTGTAGGCGGCGCTTCTTTGAAGGCTGATTTCGGAAAGATTGTAAACTATAAATAAGCGGCAGAGTTTTTCAACTATTTATAAGTAGAAACATTTAGAACAATATGGAAGGCTATTCAATTTAGTGATAATAACTGATTGAATAGCCTTTTGTGATATTTTATTTACTTGGTTGAACTGTTTCTTCTAAACCGCTCAATGTCTTCATGATGAGTATACTTTGCCCTATAATAAAATTGTACGATTCTAAGTATGTACCAGTTAATGCATGTCCATATACAATATTTTGCAGTTCTTTGATCATATTCCTATCAGTAAAGGTATTAGTAATATACTTTTTCATTTGATTAAAATATGTTTGATGTTTGGTAAGATTAATTTGTTGCGCTGTATAGATTTCTTGTAACTGAGTGAGCGTATATAGAGAGCAGGATTCATTATCGGCATGATATGGAACGGCTAAAGATGTCTGTGCGGCAATGTTAATTGCATTTTTTAAATTTGTTTGGTCTTGTATTGTGTAAGAATAATGTTTATCTCCGACATCAACGCCAGAGTATATTGCAGACTGGCAATTAGAAGATAACTCAGAAATCTTATCTGATTTTTCAGATTCAAACAGGATTTGTAATTCCTCTTCAGTAGGTACATAAGGTTCTGGTTCAGGAATTGGTTCAGGATCGGGTAATTCCATATAAATGTCACCTTCTGTATTTGTTAAAATATAGGATGTATCACTTTCTTTTTTATAAATATATTTCATGTCTGAGAAATCAGCCTGAATCATAAGGTTGTGTTCGTTTAATTCGACAAAACCATATGAAAATACAGATTCATCAATCTGTGTAGAGGAATTGAATTTAAGGTAATATCTTTTAATGTTTCCATCTATATTGAATAATTGGATAGATACATTATAAATATTTTCAGAATTATTAAATTTAATTTTTTGCATATAATTTCCTTTCCGATCAATATGAAATTTAATGATTTATGAGATAAATAGTAATATAGCCGACTTGGGAAAATCTGTAGCTGATGGCAAAACAGCCGTTGCCGCTGCCATCAGCGCAAAAGGTGTAAATACGGCGGCGGATGCCACGTTTGATACAATGGCGGCAAACATAAGCGAAATTG
>JAGARW010000009.1 GCA_017621975.1 Lachnospiraceae bacterium
AAAGGAAAACCTCCGTTGCCCCGGAGGTTTTTCTTTTTTATTTCATAGAATTAGGGGGCAAAAGATTTTATTTTTACAATGCCTAGTCAAATTGTACAAAAATTTTATTTCCTGTTTCGGGCTGTGCAGGCACAGTCAATAAAATATATTGTGCAATTTGACAATACCAGTTTTCAATAAAACCTTTTATCATCATCAGACATCAAAACCGATATTGTATTGTGCGGTTCAATGGCACCATTTCCACCGCGTTTCATAAAATACAATATATTCTTAACGGAAACGAGGGTTATTATGGATTCCAACGACTTCAGAACCGGCGCAGGCGGAAGCAGCACAGGCGGCGGAAACAATATGGGGAACATACGCAATGAAAACGTCATGGGCGACGGAGGAAACGACGCCATGAACGATACCACGAACATAACGATGGGAAACGGAGACAGCGAGGGCGCAACGCCGATCATCCCGCTGCCTGCTTTCAGCGGGAACGCCCCCGTCCTTCCCCAAATGAATTTTACGACCGATACAAACGGCAATGTCAATGTCTCGCCGCGTATCCCGCTGCCCGCTCCCGGAGAGGGCGACGCCGTTTTTTCCGGAAACAACTCCTCCGGCTTTCAGGGGACGATCATTACGGTGCTGCCGCGTCCCGTCACTTCATGCTTTTACTGCAATTCAAGCAGCTTTGGAACGATCCGCTTTTTCAATGCGGCAATCGGCTATCAGCCGTTTGTCGTTTCCATCAACAACCGCACGGCCGTCGATACGCTGTCCTATGCGGAAGTCAGCGACTACGGAAGGGTTTCGACTGGTTATCAGACGATCACCGTTTCTGCGGCAAACGGTTACATCTATGTCAGCAAGCAGGTACGCGTCACGATCGGCGCGACGCTCACGATCGCCATTGTAGGTACGGCAGGCGGTCTTGATTTTGTAGAAGTGAACGACGCTTTCTGTTATACGCCGCTCGGCGGAGCCTGCATACGCGTCAGCAACCTTTCCTACAATGCCGGACCGCTCACGCTTTCTACTTATTCCGGTAACATCAGCTTCCAGAACGTCAAATTCATGGAAGTCACTAATTATGTCAGAGTCGTTCCTTCCCGCTACGATATTTATGTTTCCAATGTCAATGAAGCGCTTTTGTCTACAGAAATCGCAGTGCGCAGCGGCTCCCAATACACAATATACATGTTCAACTGGAACGAATCTCCAACCGCGATCCGAACGCTGATCATCGAAGACCGGAAATAGCAAAAAGGCAGGCATAACCAAAAACTTCGGTTATGTCCGCCTTTTTCCATATCCTGACTCAAGTGTCATTTGATTCTCCTCATCTTCCTTCCCTTCCACTTACGGACCGCTTTCCGCCAGCACGCGGGCGCGGTCAGCGGCATCGGCCGCTTCCTGCCGATCAGGAAAAATCCGATCTTTCCGACCAGAACGATCATGCAAAGCTCCCCGACCAGAAGCGCGCCGTACAGATTCACCCGGAACATAAGGTCCTTCGCCCTCGGAATAAACTGATTCATACCGGCCGCAAACCGGATCGCAAGGCTCATGACCTGGCAGTCGAGATGCGTCAGCATAACGATGAGCGAATTGCTGCCGAGAAAGCAAAGCAGCCAGAGCGGTCTGAGATTCCGGCAGATGAGAAACAGCCCGAACGCCGCGCTCAAAGCCCCGAGATAAAAATAAAATACGTTATTAAAAACAAGGAAATGCAGATCGACTCTTCCGTTTGTAAACGAGGCGGCCGCGTTCAGGAGCAGACAGCCCGCTCCGATCAGAATTTCCCAAACGGCTTTCAGCCGTATTTTTTTCAGCGCAAAGTAAAACGCATATCCTGTCAGCAAAAATACGACCGCGGGACCGATCCGCAAAACCGCCATCAAAAAATTGCCGAGCCATGTAAAAAACAAATCGTTTTCCATATTCAGATAGGTCTGTATCAGCTTCACTCCCATAACCGGCAGCCACGCCGCGAAAAGACAGGCAGCCGCAAGCAGCCAGACGGGACGCGCCTTTCTCATCAGCCCGTAAAAACAAAGCTCGCCGAAAAAAATCGCCGGGAGAAACCAGAGCACGGAAATCCCGTACAGAGAAACCGCCTGCAGGATCGCGGAATGGATAAACTGCAGATCGATCACCTCGGGATGCGCATACAGATAATAATAGTCCACGCCGATATAGATCAGACTGAACCAGAAATACGGAATCATCATCCCGCAGAACCGTTTCTTCACATAGGATGCAAACGGCTCCTCATAAGAACGCTTATGCGCGAATAAAATACCGGAAGCGACAAAAAAGAGCGGCATATGGAAAGAAGCCAGCCATGTCAGCACATTCTCCGACACATAAGTAGAATGTCCGATCACGACAAGTATAATGCCGATCCCTTTTACCATATCAATATCATCCAAACGTTTTTCTTTGACCGTCATATTTCCTCTCATTCCGAAGCGTTCCGCTTCCTGTCTCACTGAACGTTCTGCAATATCAACTGTATCTCTGTCCTTCCGCGGAACGTATGTAATTCCGGATAATACGTAACGCTGACCCTCTCCTTCTGTTTCCAATAGGCAAGCAACTCCTCCTGCTCTCCGAAATAAGTCAGCTCGTAGCGTCCTCCGTTTTCATCAAAAACCGTATATTTCCCCGCCCTGCCGTTTTTCCCAAGCATCCTGCTTCCAAGCAGCGTCACGTTCTTCTGTGCGAAAAGCGGCTTGCGGTTGCCGTTGCCGAACGGCTCCAGCAGGGAAAACTGCTCGATTAGCTTTTGGTTTACATAACTAAACGGCATCGGCACGTCGATATGCACCTTCGCCGTGCAGTCCTCCTCTGTCAGCGTACAGCCCGCTTCCATCCGTTCCATAAAGGCAGCGACGTTTTCCTTTGGAAGCGATAGTCCCGCCGCCATCTTATGTCCGCCATACTTTGTAAACAAGTCTTTGCAGCGGCTCATTTCTTCATACATGGAATAGCTTTCAATCGAACGCCCGGAGCCTTTCACGCCTTCCTCGGAATCAGTCAGTACGAAAACGGGCTTTTCGTACTTCTCCCGGATTCTTCCGGCAATAATGCCTGCGAGCGATTCATGGCAGTCCGGCAGATAAAGAACGAGCACCTTCCGCTCCCAAAGCCCCTGCTCCTCGATCAGGCGCTGCGCGCGTTCCACGCCCCGCTGCGTCATTTCCTTCCGGCTCTCGTTTAAATGCAGCAAATCCGTCGCGATCGGCAGCGCTTCTTCACGCGTCTTACACTGCAGAAGCGCAAGCGCGCGTTTCGCCGTATCAAGGCGCCCGGTCGCATTCAGGCACGGTCCGAGAATAAAACCGATATGATATGCGCTAAGCGTCTTTCCGCTCATCCCGCACACCTCGATCAGAGCGCTCAGTCCCGCGTTACCGGAACTCGTCATTTTCTTTAAGCCATATTTGACAAGAATACGGTTTTCATCGACAAGCTCCATAACGTCGCCGACCGTGGCGAACGCCGCCATTTCCAGAAACGCGGCAAGCGCGCTGCCGCTTCCAAATCCTGCCGCCTCAAACAGCGCCTGCATCAGCTTCATGGCGACGACTGCGCCGCAGATTCCCGAAAAGGGATAGGCGCAGCCTTCCTGCTTCGGATCGATGACGACCGCCGCCGGAGGAATCCGGTATGTCCGCGCGCCGTCTGTTTCCTCATAGGGAACTTCATGATGATCCGTTACGATCACCGTCATCCCCAGCCTGTCCGCATACGCGATCTGGTCGTAAGCGGCGATCCCGTTATCGCACGTCACGATCGTATCGACGCCGTCGTCATACGCCGCCCGGATCAATTCGTCGTTCAGACCATACCCGTCCTGAATCCGGTGCGGAATGACCGTATCGACGTTTGCTCCAAGCCGCCGGAAGCCTTCCCATAAAATATAGGTTGACATCACACCGTCAATATCATAATCTCCGATCACACGGATTTTGGCTCTGCTCTCTATTTTTTCCAAAAGAATCGGAACCGCTTCGGGAACTCCTTTCAGCAGCGCCGGATCGTAAAGATCGTCAAGCGTCCCGTACAGATAGGCGCGGATCGCCTCTTCCCCTTCAATATCTCTGTTGCGTATAATACGCGCGATGACCGGATCAATGCCAAATTTCTTTCCGATCGCTTCAAAATCAGCCTTCTTCGCTGCGACAAACCATTTTTCCCGCTTCATTCCTAACCTTCCCGCCGAATGATGTTCCATGATACAAAAGAAACCCTCCCATTATGAGAGGGTTCCGCATTTTCTGTATCAACCAGTGAATTTATTTTTTACCTTTCGACTTTGCCGCGATCTTTGTTTTCATCACATACCAGAGCGAACCCGCAAGGCAGATGGAGGAATACGTACCGCAGAGGATACCTACCATCAGCGGCAGGGCAAATTCCCGAATCGACGTTACGCCGAGAACAAACAGCGCCGCTACCATAAAGAAGGTTGTCAGGGAAGTAAAAATACTTCTGGAAAGCGTCTGCGTGATACTTGTATTAACAATTTCTTCCAGAGACGCATTTTTCTTCGCTCCCGCCAGATTCTCACGGATTCTGTCAAAGATAACGATCGTTGCGTTGATCGAATATCCGACGATCGTCAGCATACATGCAATAAACGTACTGCCGACAGATACCTTTGCCGCCGCATAAAACGCCAGTACAACAAGCACGTCATGAAGCAGCGCAACGACTGCGCTCGCCGCAAAGCGGACGTCTTTGAACCGGAACCAGATATACAGCAGCATGCAGACCGTTGCAATCGCAACCGCTATGATCGCGTCGTTGCGCATTTCGGAGCTGATCGTAGAGCTGATCGTCTCCGCCGTGATCTTTTCCGGATCTACGCCGAATGCCTCGGAAAGCTTTTCATTCAGCGTCTCTCTTTCATCAACGGAAAGCGTTCTTGTCTTAACGATTACCTCGTTGCTGCCGCTTACCTTCTGCGCCTGTACGTTTCCGTCTCCTGTCACTTCTTCAATGACCGGGATCACCTGCGCGTCGATCTCTTCAATCGTCATATCTTCATTGAACGTAATATTCGTAGAAGTACCGCCCTTAAATTCCAGACTGTAATTCAGCGGATCGCCAATGCTCGACTGATTCAGACCCATACATACGAAACCGCCGACGATCACAATCAGAGAAAGCGCAAAGCAGACTGCCTTTTTGGAAAGGAAATTGATCGTCTTCTTTTCTTTTCCGACGCCGTAGAACTTCACGTCCTTCAGACCGAGCGCATAAAGCGCGTTCAAAATCATACGCGTTACGAACAGCGCCGTAAACATGGAAACGATAATACCGAGCGCCAGTGTCTGCGCAAAGCCTTTCACGCTGCCGCTTCCCTTGATTCCAAGTACGAGCGCCGCGATCAGCGTTGTGACATTACCGTCAATAATCGCGGACAACGCTTTCTGGAAACCGATCTTCATAGAAGACTGCACCGTCTTGCCGGTTGCCAGCTCTTCACGGATTCTTGCGAAAATAATCACGTTCGCATCGACCGCCATACCGATTGAAAGGATGATACCTGCAATACCCGGCAGCGTCAGCGTAATCTCAAATGCATTTAATAGAATCACGATCAAGCCTACATAAATACCGAGCGCCAAAGACGCGGCAAATCCGGGTACAAAATAGATGATAAGCATAAACAGGATAACAAGCGCCATACCGATCGCGCCCGCCGTCAGGCTTGTCCGGATCGCCTCGGAGCCAAGCTGCGCTCCGACTACATTGGAACGAAGCTCGGAAAGCTCCAGCTTCAGACCGCCGATGCGGATCGTAGAAGCGAGCTTTTCAGCTTCTTCATAGCTGGACATTCCCGTAATAACCGCCACGCCGTCCTTGATCTCTTCATTCACGGAAGGCGCGCTGACGATCATACCGTCGTACAAAATATAAATAATATCGTGATTCGGCGCCGCAAGCGCTGTCGCTACCGCAAACTTTGTCGCGCCTTCTTCCGTCAGCGTCAACTGCACGACATACTGGCTGTTTCCCATCTTGTCCTGCTGTGTGCCTGCCTGCGCATCGGCTACGTCCGTACCGGAAAGCACCTCCGCTCCATCCGCGGACATAAAATACAGCGAACCCGGTTTACCAAGCTCCTCCAGAATCGCATTGGCGTCCGATACGCCCGGAATCTCGATGTTGATCCGGTCGGAGCCTTCCTGATATACCTGCGCTTCCGTGCTGTAGCCCTGCACACGGCGCTGCAGCTTGTAAATGGTATCGCTCATATCGGCGTCGGAAGGCGTTTCCTCCCCTACGACCTGATATGTGATGCTGACGCCGCCCGCCAGATCAAGACCCTGCTTGATGTTCTGCGCCGCGCCCGACTTCTCTGCCCCGATACCGAAAACCGCCGTATAGGACAATAGTCCAAGCACCAGTACCGTTACGAGCAAAGTAATGATTGCTCTACTCTTTTTCATGTTCCTTTTCTCCTTTTTATTCAGCTAATGCCGCCTTTATCATAATGGCACATTCGATCCTTTTTCTTTGCAGCTCGCAGCCGATGTCGTACGCGTCGTTGATATTCCCATGAAAATGATAGGAATTTGCCGCGCAGCCGCCGCTGCAATAAAATCTGGCGAAGCAGTCCTTGCATTTCTCCTTTGCATAGACATTGCAGCTCTTAAACTCGTCGCGGATATCCGTACGCACGATCCCGTCGTCTACATTGCCCATGAGAAACTGCTCCTGTCCGACGAACTGATGACACGGGTAAAGATCTCCCCACGGCGTCACCGCAAGATATTCCGTGCCGCTGCCGCAGCCCGAAAGCCGCTTCGCTACGCACGGACCTCCCGCCAGATCGATCATAAAGTGAAAGAAATTCACGCCCTTCCCCGCCTTCTGCCGCTCTAAAAGCGCTTTCGCCAGCTTGTCATATTCTTCCAGAATCTGCGGTACATCTTCCTCGCGGATCGCATATTCCTCGGAATCTTCCGCTACGACAGGCTCGACGGAAAGCTGTTCAAAGCCAAGGTCCGCCAAATGCAGCACGTCCTCTGCGAAATCAAGATTATGATGCGTAAAAGTCCCTCTTACGTAATAATTCGTCTGTCCCCGGCTTTCCGCCAGCTTCTGAAACTTCGGGACGATCACGTCGTAGCTTCCCTGCCCGCCGCGGAACGGACGCATCCGGTCGTTTACTTCCCTGCGTCCGTCGATGCTCAATACGACATTGCTCATCTCACGGTTCAGGAACTCCTGAATCTCGTCGTTTAAAAGAATCCCGTTCGTCGTCAGCGTAAAGCGGAACTTTTTATGGTAAGGTTCTTCAAGGCTGCGCCCATACGCGACAAGCCGCTTTACGACGTCCCAGTTCATCAGCGGCTCCCCGCCGAAGAAATCCACTTCCAGATTGACCCGGTTCCCGGAATTTTTCACGAGAAAATCAAGCGCCTTTTTGCCGACTTCAAAGCTCATGAGGGCGCGCCTGCCATGATATTCCCCTTCCTCTGCAAAACAATATCTGCACGCCAGATTGCAGTCATGGGCAATATGCAGGCAAAGCGCCTTTACGACTGTCTGACGATTTTTGAAATCAAAAATATAATCTTTATAAATATCCTCCGTAAAAAGCGTTCCCGCTTCCTTCAGCGAAAGTATCTCCTCTACCGCCTCTGCGCATTCCGCTTCCGGATAACCGCACGAGCGCGCCGCTTGTGCCGCGATCTCATTTTCCGGTACGCCGCCGGAAAGCGCCTCTTCCACAACCGGAATCAGATCGTAGACGATCTCGTCCACCACATGTACGGAGCCGCTGTTTACGTCCAACACAATGTTGTAGCCGTTGTTTTTGTATTGATGAACCACTGAAAACTTCCTTTCCCGTTATCTCTGCGCCATATCTTCCGTCCTCATTCTTTTAACGTAATATAAGCAGCGACGCGAATCGCTGCTTACCCGTTCTTTTCATACGGCACTTTCATGCTTTCTTTTACTTACCCGCTTTCTCACAACTCTGATTTCCTACTGTGCAGGAAGTCTTGCAGGCCGACTGACAGGACGTCTGGCACTCGCCGCATCCGCCTTTTTTCATAGATTCCTGTAAATTTCTTGTGCTCAGTGTTTTAATGTGTTTCATATCTTCCTCCTTATCTTCCGATCTTTCCTATCAGAACGGAAGTTATCTTTTCTGCAAAATCAGACCTTCGTGAAAATGAGTATAGCACACATAGCGAAAAAGGTCAATCAATTTATCCGCAAAGCGCGTTATCCGAGCATTCCTCCAAGCGTGCCGCTTCCGGCACAGATCAGAAACACCGTCAGCAGATTGCCCGAAATCCCCGCCGTTCCATGCTCCAGCACAAGAGAAACGCAGAGCAGGATCGTAAAATAAAGAACGCCCGCAAGCAGCCCCCAGAGAAATTTGCGCATTCCCATCTTTTTCCCGGCGGCAAATCCGGCAAAAAGCGAAGCTGCTATGTATATGATGATAATAGCAATCGACACCGTCCGCTCCGAGAGTCCGAACCGATAAAGGAAAAGCGCCAGAAGAAGCAGCAGTCCTACCGTCAGAATATAGGAAAAAAGCAGGCACTTCAAATAGAAAATAACATAGGAATTGCTTTTCATGCGATTTTTCGCCGCCGTTTTCATTCTCCCTTCCATTTTTTCATTTTCCACCTCCTGTTGTTATATATATGCCCGCCCGCTTCCAAACTTGACAACCAGTTTCTACTTATTATATGATTAGTCAAAATCTAATCATGATCTCGGGAGGTTATTTCATTGGATACAGACAGTATCATGCGGTTTTTTATCTTATTTTTACTGCTTATTTTGTCCGCGTTCTTTTCCTCTGCGGAAACGGCGCTGACGACAGTCAATAAGGTGCGTATCCGCACCCTGATCGAGGAGGGGAACAGCCGGGCGGCGGTCGTACAGAAAATACTGGATCAGTACAGCAAGATGCTCAGTACGATTCTCGTCGGCAACAATATCGTCAATATTTCAGCGTCTTCGCTTGCAACGACGCTGGCAATGCGTCTGTGGGGCAGCTATGCGGTCGGCTTTATGACGGGCGCACTGACCTTATGCGTGCTTTTATTCGGCGAAATCACGCCGAAAACATGGGCGATGTCCAATTCGGAAAAAATTTCGCTCGCCTATGCGAAAATCATCTATACGCTCATGTTCCTGTTCACGCCGGTCATTTTCCTGATTGACAAGCTTTCCGGAGCCGTCATGTTCCTGCTGCGTATCGATACGTCGGGAAATAACACAGCGATTACCGAGCGCGACTTAAAAACTTATGTGGACGTCAGTCATGAAGGCGGCGCGATCGAAACGGAAGAACGCGAAATGATCTACAACGTATTCGATTTCAGCGATTCCGCCGCAAAAGACATCATGATTCCCAAGATCGACATTACGATGGTGGACATCGACGCGTCCTACAACGAACTGCTTGCCATTTTTAAAGAATCTATGTATACGAGGATTCCCGTTTATGAAAACGACACCGACAATGTCGTCGGCATCGTCAACATCAAGGATTTTCTTTTTGTTCCAAATAAAAAGGCGTTCCGCATCCGGGATATCCTGCGGGAAGCCTACTATACGTACGAATACAAAAAAACGGCCGATCTGATGATGGAAATGCGCGGCGCGACGATGAACGTCGCTTTCGTCCTGAACGAATACGGCTCCTGCGTCGGCATGATTACATTAGAAGACCTGCTGGAAGAAATCGTCGGAGAGATACGCGACGAATATGACGGAGATGAAGAAGAATTGATCAAAGAAATCGGAACAAGACAATATCTTGTAGAAGGCAGCATGAAGCTTGACGACATTAACGACGCCCTTGGCACAACGCTTGCTTCGGACGATTACGACTCGGTCGGCGGCATCCTGATCGGAACGCTCGATCACCTGCCGGAAACAGGCGAAAGCATCACGACAAAGGACGGCGTTATCATCCGCGCACAAGAGACCGGTCAGAACCGTGTGGAAAAGGTACTGCTGACACTTCCGGAGCCTTCAAAGCCCGAAGAGACGGAAGAAACAATGGACGCAGATACGGAAAGCGCGGCAAAAGCGCAGATAAACGTTCCCGCGCTTCTGCCGGGACGTCCCTCTGATACTTCCTGCCTTCTGGAAAAGGAAATCCGCTGCTATGATTTTCTCGATCTGCTCGGCGTTTCCTACGAGCATATTCAGCACGAAGCGCTGGCGACAATCGACGCCTGTGCCGAAATCGACAAAATCCTGCAGGTCAATATCTGTAAGAACCTGTTTTTATGCAACCGGCAGCAGACTGCGTTTTATCTCGTGCTGATGCCCGGTGAAAAGAAGTTCCAGACAAAGGAGCTTTCCGCGCAGCTCGGCGTAGCGCGTCTGTCCTTCGGACCGCCCGATATGATGGAAGAACTGCTCGATCTTACGCCCGGCTCCGTTACGATCCTCGGACTGATGAACGATCACGAAAACAAAGTGCGGCTCATTATCGACGAGGACGTACTGAAAGAAGAATATTTCGCCTGCCATCCGTGCATCAATACCGCCAGCCTGAAATTCCGCACAAGCGACCTTGTCGAGAAAATCATTCCGGCGCTGAAACACGAACCGACGATCGTAACGCTGTGATTTTTATCACATTCCATATTTTTCCAGATCAACTCTGCCGTTTACGACTTCTATCCCGTCCGCCATAAGGAGCTTTGCCTGCTCTCCGGCTCCGCCAAATGCGAACTCGCCGGCCAGCTCGCCCTTGGAATTCACGACCCGGTAGCATGGAATGCTGTCGGGATCGGGATTTTTGTGCAGGGCGTTCCCGACGGCGCGCGCCATTTTCGGATTGCCCGCCAGAGCGGCGACCTGACCGTAGGTCGCTACCTTTCCCTTCGGTATCTTCCTGACCGCCCCGTAAATGCGCCTGGACGGACTGTCCGTAACCTGCTCGTAGCTCTCCCGGATCATCCGCTTAATATCCTCATCGGGAATGCTTCCGTCCAAAATGATCGTGTTCCAATGCTCTTTATTCTGATGATAGCCCGCCGTGACCGAAGGATAGACGCTTCTCCAGAAATCCCGCCACGCAGGATCGGCCTTAACATTCAGATGGATCAGCCCGTCCTTTTCATAGGTCCAGAGAAACGCTTTTTTGCTTCCCTTCACTCTGACAAGCTGCCAATTTGGATCATGAAACGGCGCCTCCTGATAGGTATCCTCAAACGATAACCCATAAGAAAGCGCCTCTTCTCTTGTTCTCAACTTATTCAAACCTGACTTTCATATAAGCTTTGATCTCTTCGATACAGCGTTCTCTGCCGAGCTTGCTGCTGTCTAAGCAAAGATCATAGTTTCTGGCGTCCGTCCATTCCCTGCCGGTATAATGCTTATAATAATCGGCGCGTTCCTTATCCGTCTTCTGGATAAACCTTTTGATCTCCTTATCGCTCATGCTCAGCTTCTGCTTCGCCTGCTCGATGCAGTAATCCTCCGGCGCATGAATAAATACGCTCAGTACATTGTCGTAATCACGGAGCACATAGTCGGCGCACCGACCGATGATAATACAGGATTCTTCCTCCGCTAATTCCTTAATTACCTTCGCCTGATAATTAAACAGATTTTCCGCGGAAGTAAACTCGTCGCTCTGGGGAGAAATGAGCTGTCCATGATAAATTTTTTTCGAAATACGCATCAAAGGACTGTTCTTTAACTTTTCGTCCGCTCCTGCAAACAGCCCTTCATGGATACCGCTCTCTTCCGACGCCAGCTTTAAAAGCTCTTTGTCATAATACGGAATGCCAAGCTCCTTCGACAGCATCTGACCGATCGTACGCCCGCCGCTCCCATACTGTCTTGCAATCGTAATAACAACCTTCCCCATCTTAACCTCCATTTCCACTCATAAAAAACTTCCGTTTATGGTTTTTTCACACTCTATTCCCCAAGATATGCTTTCTTAATGGAATCATCATTCATCAGCACACTCGCCTTGCCTTCCAATACGATCTTTCCCGTTTCCAACACATACGCCCTGTCGGCGATCGAAAGCGCTTTCTTTGCGTTCTGCTCTACGAGCAGTACGGTTGTTCCGCCCGCGCTGACTTCCTTGATGATGTCAAAAATCTCATTGACAAAGATCGGCGAAAGTCCCATGGACGGTTCATCCATCAAAATGATTTTCGGATGCGACATAAGCGCCCGTCCCATCGCAAGCATCTGCTGCTCGCCGCCGGACAGCGTTCCCGCCATCTGGTTCTGTCTTTCCTCCAAACGCGGGAATCTTTCGTATACCAGTTTCAGCGTTTTTTCGATCTCGTCTTTATCTTTTCTTGTATAAGCTCCCATACGGAGATTCTGCAAAACGGAAAGCTGTGCGAAAATACGCCTGCCCTCCGGTACATGCGCCATCCCCATTGATACGATCTTATGCCCCGGCACCTTTGTAATATCCTTTCCTTCAAAGACAACGGAGCCCTTCTTTGCCTGCAGAAGTCCCGTCACCGTATGAAGCGTCGTCGTCTTACCCGCGCCGTTTGCACCGATCAGAGCAATAATCTCTCCTTCGTTTACTTCGAAGGAAATTCCCTTGATCGCCTGAATCATGCCGTAATATACTTCCAAGTCTTTTACTTCGAGCATTGCCATTGGTCCATCCTCCTATTCTCCCAGATATGCCGTGATAACCTGCGGATTGTTGAGTACCGAACTCGTCTCGCCCTGCGCCAGAATCCGTCCGAAATTCAGTACCGAAAGCTCTTCGCAAATACCGGATACAAGCTTCATATCATGTTCGATCAGAAGAATCGTCATGTCAAATCGATCACGGATCAGCCGAATCGTTTCCATCAGTTCTTTTGTTTCATTCGGGTTCATACCCGCCGCCGGTTCATCCAGAAGCAAAAGCTTCGGACCCGTCGCAAGCGCCCTTGCAATCTCCAGCTTTCTCTGTTTTCCGTAAGGAAGATTGGACGCCAGATAGTCCGCTTCGCCGCCAAGATCAAATACGTCGAGCAACTCCATCGCTTTCTCGTTCATTTCCTTTTCTACCTTAAAATAAGACGGCATGCGGAAAATGCCCGCTAAGGAAGAATATTTATAATTGTTATGAAGCCCCGCCTTGACATTATCCAGCACCGACATGCCCTTAAACAGACGGATATTCTGGAACGTCCTTGCAATGCCTTCCCTGTTGATCTCTATCGTCTTCTTACCGGTAATATCTGCGCCGTCAAGCTTGATAATGCCTTCATTTGGCTTATATACGCCCGTCAGAAGATTAAATACGGTCGTCTTGCCGGCGCCGTTCGGACCGATCAGACCATATAACTGTCCTTTTTCAATGTGAATCTCAAAATCGTCTACGGCGCGAAGTCCGCCGAATGAGATGCATAAATTCTGTACGTCTAACAATGCCATCTTCTCTACTCCTCCGTCTTATGGAATAACCGTCTCAAGGAATACCGCTCTCTGAATTCGATCGCCTTCGGACTCCAGTTAAACAGCATCATTGCGATCAGCACGACCGCATAAATCAGCATACGGTAATCGCTCAAACCGCGCAGCAGCTCAGGAAGCAGCGTCAGAACGACAGCCGCGATCATAGAGCCGCGGATATTGCCGATACCGCCCAACACGACAAATACAAGAATCATAATCGACATATTATAACCGAAGTTTTTCGGAAGCGCAGTCAGCGTAGAAAGATTGTGCGCATACAAAACGCCTGCAACACCGGCAATCGACGCGGACAAGGTAAACGCCATCAGTTTATACTTTGTAATATTGATGCCAATGGATTCCGCCGCAATGCGGTTGTCACGAATCGCCATGATCGCGCGTCCGTCACGGGAATGAATCAGATTGAGGATAACAAACAGCGTCAGAAGAATCAGCACAACGCCGATCGTAAAGCTCGCGTCATGCGGCGTGCCCGTAATGCCCTGCGGTCCGTTGATAATCGTCTTGCCGTCCGGCTCCAGACCGAGCGCGATCATGTCCTTCATGGAAAAATGAAAGCCCTTACTGTCTCTTCCGATGTAAAGCACATTCATCAGATTTTTGATGATTTCTCCGAACGCAAGCGTTACGATCGCCAGATAATCTCCCTTCAGACGAAGCACCGGAATTCCGATGATAACGCCGAATACCGCCGCGGCGACGGCGCCGATCACAAGCGCGATCAAAAACCGCAGCCCGTCCGGCATCGCATATTTAAAGCAAATGGATAAAAAAGCGCCCGCAAACGCGCCGACGCACATAAAGCCCGCGTGTCCGAGACTGAGTTCTCCTAAAATACCGACTACAAGATTCAGCGACATCGCCAGAATCACATAAATACAGAGCGGTACAAGAAGTCCTTCCATCAGACTTGAAATATGTCCCGTCGCATTCAATACCGTAACGATCAGGTAAACGGCTATGACGACCGCATAGGTAATCAAATTGTTTTTTGTTATTTTGTTCATCTTTTTCATTTTACGCCCCTACACTTTCTCCTGAATTTCCTTACCAAGAATACCGGTAGGTTTTACAAGCAGTACGACGATCAATACCGCAAATACGATGGCATCCGCCATCTGGGAGGAAATATATGCTTTTCCGAGAATCTCGATCACGCCGAGCAGGATGCCGCCGATCATAGCGCCGGGAATCGAACCGATGCCGCCGAATACCGCCGCCACAAATGCCTTGATGCCCGGCATCGCTCCGGTATAAGGCGTCAGGGACGGATAGGTCGAACAAAGAAGCACGCCCGCGACAGCCGCAAGCGCGGAACCGATCGCAAACGTAAGGGCGATCGTACCGTTTACGTTGATTCCCATCAGCTGCGCCGCACCCTTGTCCTCGGAAACGGCGAGCATCGCCTGACCTGCCTTTGTCAGATTAATAAACAGAGTCAATCCTATCATAATCACGATGCAGGCTGCGATCGTCACGATCGTTTCCCCGGAAATCGTCAGTTTTCCGTCGGCGAGCACAACCGCCGGAATCGTTACGACAGACGTAAACGACTTTGTATTCGCACCAAAGAGCAGCAGCGCAATATTCTGCAGCAGATAGCTGACGCCGATCGCCGTAATCAGTACCGCCAACGGAGACGCCGCCATACGGAGCGGTTTATAAGCGACTTTTTCGATCGTTATGCCGAGCACGGTACAGACAACCATGGAAACGAGCACGCCAAGAATCGGCGGCAGTCCCATACCGCTCACCAATACAAACACAACATAGCCGCCCACCATGATAACATCGCCGTGTGCAAAATTCAGCATTTTAGCGATTCCGTATACCATTGTATAACCGAGCGCGATAATGGCATATACGCTTCCAAGGCTGACGCCGTTGATTAAATAGGATATAAAACTCATAAGTACACCTCTTCATTTATAATAGCTTACTGCATTATTTTTTCAGTATAACATACACCATATTACAGAATCAAGATTTTGAATCTAAAAAGGTACAGTGCCTGTGAGACACTGTACCCTATCGTACCTAAATACATTACATAGCGGCGTATGCGCCGTTTGTGATCTTAACAGCCTTAGGAGCCTTATTCGGTTCGCCGTCAGCGCCCCATGTCATGCCTGCGCCTGTCAGACCATCGACGGTAATTTCTGTCATAGCAGCTTTCATCGCGTCGCAAATATCGGAAGCGCTCATATCAGGCGTAATGCCCGCTTTTTCTGCCGCCGCCTTGATCGCATAAATTCCGTCATAAGCGTCTGCTGCGAACTGGTTCGGAATATCGCCGTAAGCTTCCTGATATGCCTTTACGAAGTTCTGTGTCAGTTCATCCTGTGCGTCCGCTGCAAACGGTGTCAGCAGCATAACGCCTTCTGCAAGAGAAGTATCGAAATCTTCTACCGCAAGAATACCGTCCAGACCGTCGCATCCGAAGAACATCGGAGCATATCCCATCTTATCAGCCTGACCTAAAATAATAGAAGCTTCCGTATAGTAGATCGGCAGGAATACAAGCTCAGCGCCTGCGTCTTTCGCCTTCTGAAGCTGTACGGAGAAATCTGTCTTGCTGTCTTCCGTAAACGCTTCTGCGGATACGATATCCAGTCCCTGGTTCGCCGCTTCCGCAGCAAACGTCTGGTAAATACCGGATGAATATACGTCGGAGCTGTTGTAGATCACAGCGATCTTTTCAGCCACTTTGTTTTCGCCGATATACTGTGCGGATGCTTTTCCCTGGTTCGGATCAGAGAAGCATACGCGGAATGCGTTGTCATACTGAATGCTCTCTACTGCGGAGCCTGAAGGCGTCAACTGGAACATATTGTCTTCATGTGATTTTTCTACGACTGCAACGCAAGGCGTACTCGTAACAGTACCAAGCAGCATCTGCATATTCCAGTCTTTTAATGTATTGTAAGCGTTGACTGCCTTTTCTGCGTCATGCTCGTCATCCTGGAAATTGAACTCGATCTGCGCGCCGTTGATACCGCCCGCCGCGTTGATCTCGTCAACCGCAAGCTGCGCCGCATTCTTAACCGCCTGACCATAAACTGCGGCTCCGCCTGTCACAGGTCCGATACCGCCGATCTTAAATGTAGCGCCTTCTGCCGATGCGCCGCCTTCTGCCGCTTCCGTAGAAGCGCTGTTTTCTGTTGTTTCTGCTGTAGAATCAGACGCTGACGCGCCGCCGCAGCCTGCAAGTGTGGCTGCAACCATAGCTGATGCTACAACAATGCTAAGAAATTTTTTCATAAATGCTCTCCTCCATTTCGCATTGTCATAAAATAAACCAAAAAGATTCAGGGCGTCGTCACTGACTCCATTGAATCTTTTTAATTAAACGTTATCATATATAGTTTTCCCGCATTTGTCAATGCTTTTTTTCATCCATACGCTTTAAAACGCGGAATACGTCGTCGTTATTCCCCATTACGATAAGGTGATCTTCTTTTTCAAGGCGGTAATCCGGATGCACGACAAAGTCCGTATGTTCCCCTTTCTTGATACCGAGAATATTGACATGATAATTCGCGCGGATGTCCAGTTCCCTCACGGTTTTGCCAACCCACTCCCTAAGCGGCAGTATCTCGTAGATCGAGCATTCTTTGCTCAGTTCGATATAATCGAACACATTGCTCGCACTGCATCTGTTGGCAAGCCGCTCCGCAATGTCCCGATCGGGATAAATGACCTCGTCCGCTCCGTTTCTCAGCAGGAATTTTGCCTGAATGTCCCTGACCGCCTTGCTGATGACATATCTTGCGCCCATTTCTTTAAGCTGACTCGTAATCTCCAGACTGCTCTGGAAGTTTTCGCCGACGCAGACAAAGCAGTAATCAAAATTATCCACGCCGAGCGTAGCAAGTACGTCCGGTCTTGTGCAGTCTCCGATCTTTGCGCTCGTCACGACGTCCAGCACGTCCTCAAGCGCATCCTCCCGCTCGTCCACCGCCATGATCTGATTGCCGAGCTCCGCCAGCTTTCTGCATAAGTGGGTTCCAAATTTTCCCATTCCGATAATCAACGCTGTTTTCATCGCTTTCATCCTTTCCTCTGTTTTTTCCTAATGAATCATCCGACTGTGATCTTTCCTAGCGGATACTGTACGGGGTCGGTTTTCTTTTTCTGCATAAACGATAACGCGAACGTCATACTGCCGATCCTTCCGCAGTACATCAGAAAAATAATGATGCATCTGCCGGGCGTATTCAGGTCGCGCGTAATCCCGCATGTCATGCCGACCGTCCCGATCGCGGAGCATATCTCAAACATAATGCTGTCCATGGAAAGAGACGGCTGCATGCCGCACATGATAATTCCGGCGGTCAGCGCCATCATAAGATTGATGACAAGAACCATTGCGGATTTTTGGATAATCTCGGCAGGAATACGCCGTTCAAATACGCTGCATCCGTTTTTGCTGCGCAGACTGTTCCATGTATACATAATTAAAACGACAACCGTCGTCGTCTTGATGCCGCCCGCAGTAGAGCCAGGACTTCCGCCGATAAACATCAAAATCATCGTCAGCAGCCTGCTTCCGTTTGTCAGCGCTCCCGTGTCTACCGTATTAAAGCCCGCCGTCCTTGCCGTAACGGAAGAAAACAGGGAAGCCAGTATCTGCCCTCCCGGAGAAAATTCTGCAAAGAGGGCTTGTCTTTCAAACAGCCAGAATAAAACGGCTCCGCCAAAAACAAGCGCGCCGCTCATCAGCAGAACGATCTTTGTATGCAGCATATATCTTTTCACATGAACGCCGCATGTAAGAATATCCTGCCAGACAATAAAGCCGAGCCCGCCGACGACGATCAGCGCCATAACGACAAGATTGACAAGCGGATCCTCGACATAGCCCGTCAGAGAAGCATACGCTTCCTTCTCTCCCATCAGATCAAAACCGCCGTTGCAGAAAGCGGATACCGCATGAAAAACTCCGTAATAACAGCCTTTCCAGAATCCCATCTGCGGAACGAAACGCAGACTCAGAAGAAGCGCTCCGATTCCTTCGATCAGCAGCGTTCCCTTTACGATCATCTTTGTCAGCCTGACAACGCCCGCAAGCTGCAGCGTATT
>JAGARW010000085.1 GCA_017621975.1 Lachnospiraceae bacterium
GTGTGATCGTGCCGTTTGGAAAGGGCAACAAAGAGTTGTCCGGTTACATTATTGAAATTACGGATCAGGCGCAGTACAGTCCGGAAAAGCTGAAAGAGATACTGGCGGTTTCCGACCTTGGCATGCTTGCGGAAAGCGGTCAGATCCGTCTGGCGGCGTGGATGAAGGAGCGGTACGGCTCAACGATGATTACCGCTCTGAAAACGGTTCTGCCTGTTCGCAAAAGGGCGAACACGCCGCAGAAGCGCAGGATCGTGCTGGGGGTTTCTGGGGAAGAGGCGGCGCAGCTTCTCGCGCAGTGCCGCCGGAAGCATCAGAGCGCGCGCGTGCGGCTTTTGGAACGTCTCTGCGAAAAAGGCGAGATTACGTATGAAGAAGCGGTCGGAGAGCTGGCTTTGACGTCGGCTTCTATTAAGTCGATGGCGGAAAAAGGAATTGTGACAGTTGTGTCAGAAATATCCTACCGCAATCCGGTCGTCTGCAAAGGAGAAATCAAAGAGAAGCCCGTGCTGAACGAAGCGCAGAGGACGATCGTTTCTGAAATCCTGACGGAATATAAAGAAGGCAGACCGGGAACCTATCTCATTCATGGAATTACAGGAAGCGGAAAGACGGAAGTTTATATGGAGCTGATTGACGGCGTTGTGCGTCTCGGAAAGCAGGCGATCGTACTGATCCCGGAGATCGCGCTGACATATCAGACCGTGTCCCGCTTTGCAGGGCGTTTCGGAGAGCGGGTGTCGGTTCTGCACTCAAGGCTCTCTGCAGGGGAGAAATACGATCAGTGCGAGCGGGCAAAAAAAGGAGAGATCGATATTATCATCGGTCCGAGATCGGCGCTTTTCACGCCGTTTTCAAAGCTTGGTCTGATTATTATAGACGAGGAGCATGAGGCGAGCTATAAAAGCGAGTCCATGCCGAAATATCATGCGAGAGAGGCGGCTGCATGGCTTGCGTCTTACTACGGCGCAAGCGTCGTACTCGGTTCTGCGACGCCGTCATTGGAATCCTACGCGGCTTCTGAGAAAGGACTTATCAAGCGGTATGAACTGACGCAGCGCCCGATGGGCGGCAGTCTGCCGGAGGTTTATGTGGAAGATCTGAGAAAAGAGCTGAAATGCGGTAATCGTTCGATCTTCAGCAGACGGCTGCAGCAGCTTTTGGAGCAGCGGCTGTCTGCGGGCGAGCAGAGCATGCTCTTTTTGAACCGCAGGGGATATGCGGGCTTTGTATCGTGCCGCGCCTGCGGTCATGTGATGAAGTGTCCGCATTGCGACGTGTCGTTGTCGGAGCATAAGGGCGGCAGGCTGGTCTGCCATTACTGCGGTTATGAACAGCCATCGGTCAAAATTTGTCCCGCCTGCGGTTCCAAATACATTCTCGGCTTCCGCGCCGGGACGCAGCAGATCGAAGAACTGCTTCATAAATGCTATCCGCAGGCGAGGGTGCTGCGGATGGACGCGGACACGACAAGAAAAAAAGGAAGCTATGACAAAATCCTGGCGGCATTTGCAAACGGGGAAGCGGATATTCTCATTGGAACGCAGATGATCATCAAAGGGCACGATTTTCCAAATGTGACGCTTGTCGGCATTCTTGCGGCGGATTTATCCCTGCATGCGGGAGACTACCGCGCAGGCGAGCGGACCTTTCAGCTTCTGACGCAGGCGGCGGGCAGAGCGGGAAGAGGAACCAAGCCGGGCGAGGTCGTGATCCAGACGTACCAGCCGGAGCACCACAGCGTCCGGTATGCCGCAAAGCAGGATTATAAAGGCTTTTATACGGAAGAAATGGGGTACCGGGAGCTGCTCGCATATCCTCCGGCGGCGCATATGCTGGCGGTGCTTGTCCTGTCGGAAACGCAGGACGGCGGTATGGCGCTTGCGGGGCGGCTTGCAGAGCTTGCAAAGCAGGATGGAAAACCGGCGGATGGGCAGACGGGCATCGAAAGAGACGGTTTGAATCGCTGCGTGCAGCTGATCGGGCCGGCGGCCGCGTCGATCGGCAGAATCGGCGATCAGTACCGTACCGTATTTTATGCAAAGAGCGCGGATATGGAGGCGCTGATCGGGATCAAGGATACGCTGGAGGAGTTTCTGGAGCGTCAGGCACTCTGTACAGAGTCGGTACAGTTTGATTTTGATCCGATGAACGGCTATTAAGATGTGGAGGCAGGAAATGACAGCGATTTAGTCAGATAGAAACGAAAAGAAAAATGCAGCGCAAGGAAAAGGAGAAAAATATATGGCAATCAGGAATATCCGTGAAATCGGAGACGAAGTATTGACAAAGAAATGTAAGGCGGTAACGGAGATGACGCCGCGTACGGCGCAGCTGATCGACGATATGCTTGAGACGATGTACGAAGCGAACGGCGTCGGACTGGCGGCTTCCCAGGTCGGCATTTTAAAGCGTATCGTTGTGATCGATACGACGGGCGACGAGCCGCATATCCTGATTAATCCGCAGATACTGGAAACGAGCGGGGAACAGACGGGATATGAAGGCTGTCTGAGCGTGCCGGGCAAGACGGGCGTTGTGATTCGGCCGAATTATGTGAAGGTAAAGGCTCTCGACCGGGAGATGAAGCCGTATGAGCTGGAAGGAACGGAGTTGCTTGCGCGTGCGATTTGTCATGAATTGGAGCATCTGGACGGGCATCTTTACGTGGAACGCGTAGAAGGCGAGCTGATGGATGTGGACGATATGGAGGAGGAAGAAGAATAAATGAAAATCATTTTCATGGGAACGCCTGATTTTGCGGTCGGCGCGCTGGAGGCGATCATACGGGCGGGTCATGAAGTCGTATGCGTCGTGACGCAGCCGGACAAACCGAAGGGAAGAGGAAAGGAAATACAGTTTCCGCCGGTAAAGGAGTGCGCGCTTGCGCATGGAATTCCTGTTTTTCAGCCCGTTAAGATCAAGACGCCGGAAACGGTAACTTGGCTTGCGTCATATGGGGCGGAGCTTTTCGTTGTAGCGGCGTTTGGCCAGATTTTATCATCCGAAATACTGCATATGCCGAAATACGGCTGTGTCAATATTCATGCTTCCCTGCTTCCGAAATACAGGGGAGCGGCGCCGATCCAGTGGGCGATCATAAACGGCGAGAGCGAGAGCGGCGTTACGATCATGCAGATGAACGAAGGCTTAGATACGGGCGATATGCTGACAAGGACAGTCGTGCCGATCACGGCTCAGGATACGGGCGATTCCCTGCATGATAAACTAATGAAGGCGGGCGCAGAGCTTATCGTCAAAACGCTTCCGCTGATCGAGCGCGGGGAAATATGCCCGCAGCCGCAAAACGACGAGGATTCCTGCTATGCGAAAATGCTGAGTAAGTCGCTCGGCAGGATCGACTGGACAAAACCGGCGGAGGAACTGGAACGGCTCGTACGCGGCTTAAATTCATGGCCCGGCTGTTATACCGCTTTCCGGGGCAAAAATCTGAAAATATGGGAAGCGGAAGTGGCGGCGGAACCGGGCGGCAAAGCGGCGGCGCCGGGAACGGTGTTGCTGGTCACAAAGGAGTCGATCGGAGTATCGACGGGAAACGGGATCCTTCTTTTGAAAAGCGTGCAGCCCGAAGGCAAAAAGAGGATGCCGGTAAAGGATTATCTTCTTGGATATCCGGTCAAAGCGGGGGAGAGATTCGGTGAATAGCCGTCTGGGGCAGACAGACGAGAATGTATGCGAAAGGAACGATTTTTATGATGCCATATTACGGTTATGGTTACGGATTTTATTATGACCCGACTTATATTCTTGTGCTGATCGGCGCGATTCTTTCGATCGCCGCGTCGATGAAGGTAAACAGCACCTATGCGAAATATTCAAGAGTGCGGAGCATGACGGGAATGACGGGCGCGCAGGCGGCGGAGCGGATTCTTTATCAGGCGGGCATCCGCGACGTGAGAATCGAGCATATCAGAGGAAACCTGACCGATCATTACGATCCTTCGGCGAAGGTAGTGCGCCTGTCGGACGCGACTTACAACTCCCCGTCCGTAGCGGCGGTCGGCGTGGCCGCCCATGAATGCGGGCACGTGCTGCAGCATTACGAGGGCTATGCGCCGCTAAAGATCAGGACGGCGCTTGTACCCGCTGCAAATATCGGGTCTAAGCTGGGCATTCCGCTGATTTTGATCGGTCTTCTGCTCGGTTCCCATTCCGCGCTTGTCCAGATCGGTATCTGGGTATTCTGTCTTGCGGTGCTTTTTCAGATCGTAACGCTGCCGGTAGAGTTCAATGCTTCCGCAAGGGCGGTGCAGCTTTTGGACAGACAGGGAATTCTTGCGGGAGAAGAAGTGAAGCAGTGCAGGAAGGTACTTGGCGCGGCGGCGCTTACGTATGTGGCGGCAGCGGCGGCGTCGATTCTACAGCTTCTCAGACTGATTCTTTTATTCGGCGGCAGAGACAGGAGAGACTGATGAAGACAGACGGGGGAAATCTGAAAAATGCGGGCACAGGGCAGAAGTCAAAGAATACAGGGCAAAAGCCAAAGAACGCAGGGCAGAAGTCAAAGAATACAGGGCAAAAGCAAAAGAGTGCAGGGCGGAAATTAAAGAACGCGGGCGCAGGGCAGGAGAAGGCAAAAAGAGCCGTGAATCTCAGAGAGCTTGCGTTGCAGGCTCTGCTTTCGATCGAGAAGGACGGGATGTACAGTCATCTTGTGATCGGCGGTATGCTGGATAAATACAATTATCTGGAAGCGCAGGAGAAGGCGTTTTTCAAACGGCTCGTTGAAGGAACGCTGGAGAGGCGGATCGAGATCGATTACCGTCTTTCTTCCGTTTCCAAAACGCCGGTAGCAAAAATGAAGCCGCTGATCCGGGAACTGCTCCGAATGAGCGTATATCAGCTTCTTTTTATGGACGGCGTGCCGGATCGCGCCGTGTGCGACGAGGCGGTGAAGCTGGCGGAGCGGCATTCGTTTCATTCGCTTAAGGGATTTGTCAACGGCGTGCTGCGTTCTGTCGCCAGAAACAAGGATGCGGACACGTATCCCGATCGGGAAGCCGACCGTTCCGGTTATTTATCCGTGCGCTATTCCATGCCCCGATGGCTGATCGAAAAATGGGATGCGGAGCAGGGCTGCGAACGGACGGAAGCGATCCTGAAGGGACTGCTGGAGGAGCGACCGGTAACGGTACGCCTTAGGAGCGGTATGAGCCGCGCGGAAACGGAGATGATACGGCGCGAACTGGAGGAGCAGGGCATCCGCGCTGCGCAGGATCCGTATCTGCCGTACGCGTGGCATCTGGAAAAAAGCGAGGGAATGAAAAATATTCCGGCGTTTGCGGACGGAAAATTGACGGTGCAGGACGTCAGCTCCATGCTTGCCGTAGAGGCTGCAGGCATCCGGCAAGGAGATTTTGTCATCGATACGTGCGCCGCGCCGGGCGGTAAGGCGTTGTTTGCGTCCGAAAAAGCGGGAGAGAGCGGCAGGGTGCTTGCGCGGGACGTTTCGGAATATAAGCTTTCCCTGATAGAGGAGGCAAGACGCCGGATGAGGGCGGATAACGTCGCGCTGCAGAGGTGGGACGCGGCGGTCTGTGACCCGGAAATGATCGGCAGGGCGGACGTCGTTCTTGTTGACGCGCCCTGTTCGGGATACGGCGTGATCGGGAAAAAACGGGATATTAAATACCGCGCCACGCCGGAAGGCGGCGAGTCGCTTTGTCTGATTCAGCGGGCGATCCTGACGGCGTCATGGCAGTATGTAAAACCGGGCGGCGTTCTTTTGTATTCGACCTGTACGATCAGCCGGGCGGAAAATGAAGAAACGGCGGACTGGTTTTTACGAAAGTTTCCGTTCCATGCGGAGAGTCTGCGCGCCTATCTGCCGGAGAGACTTGGCGGGGAAGTCGGAGAGAGCGGCTGTTTTCAGTTCCTGCCCGGCGTTCATGGGACGGACGGCTTTTTTATCGAGCGCTTTGTGCGTAATATTTATAAGAAATAAAACGATTCCGGGCGGAAAACAGTATGCGCCGCGGGTTCTGTCAGAAAAC
>JAGARW010000086.1 GCA_017621975.1 Lachnospiraceae bacterium
ACGAACACCGGATTGCAGGAATTCATCGTCGCATGAATGAAATCTTCGCTGCCGTGCCCGCCTCTCTTGTGGCACCGGATGCGCCTGTCCTCCACGACAATATAGCCCGGACAGTGAAACGTATCCGACGTATGGACGACGCCTGCCTCTAATCCTGCGGCAGCCGTCACTGTCTTAAAGGTCGAACCCGGTTCATACGTATCGTTGATGCAGCCGTTACGCCACATCCGGTTCAGCGCGTCCTGCTTTTGTTTTTCCGTCAAGACCGCGGCTTCCGGCAGGGTAAACGGTTCGTTCAAGTCAAATTCCGGCACGTTCACCATCGCCAGCAGCTCGCCGTTCTGCGGATTCATCACAAGAATAGAAACGCTGTCCGCCTGTTTTGTTTCAAGCGCCTGATACGCAAGCTGCGTCGCATATTTCTGGATATTCATATCCATAGAGATCGTCAGATCGTTTCCGTCGACCGGTTCGATCCGGTTCTCCCCCGCTGCGTCCAATTCAATTCCGCGGGCGTCCGTCATTGTAAGAATCGTTCCCGCCTTTCCTTCCAGAACGGAATCATAGGAGACTTCCAAACCGATGATTCCCTGATTGTCCCCTCCGGTAAAGCCGAGCACCTTTGACGCCAATTCCCCGTACGGATAATAACGTTTAAAATCCTCGTCGACCTTAACGCCCGCAAGGTTATATTCCCGAATGCGGTCGCCGACGCTTTTGTCAACATTACTCTTGATGCGTTCAATGGCGGATACCTTTTCTACCCTTCCCCGCACATATTCTTCCGAAAGCGAAAGTTCCCGGCAGAGCGTCGCAATAACCTCGTCTTTCTGCGTAATCTGGCTATGAATGACAGAAATGGTACACACGGTCTTATTATCCGCAAGTACCACGCCGTTCCTGTCCAGTATTCTGCCTCTTGCCGCCTTGATACTTCTCTCCCGTTCATGCAGCTCCCTCGCCTGCTCTCCATAATACTCGGAGCAGCCGATCATCAGGAATCCAAGTCTTACGCCGATTCCTACAAAGCAGAGAAAAAATATGACAAAAGCAACAAATATCTTTTTCCGATGAAATGTCTTATTTTTTTCCACACAAATCTCCGAAAACAGAGTTTATACAATTTATTATGAATTACCGTTTCTTATGCCTGTGCGGAAAATCTGTTTCTTCTATATTAATATCATCTTTCGTTTTCAATAGCGGCTCTCATTCCATGCCGCCGCAGCTCTTAGTTCATAAAGGAGCTTCCGTCTACCGCCTGTCCGGTCGCCGGATCGATCAGTACGCCCGTTTCCGGTTCGATCAGATAGCCTGTCTCAGGATCGGTCTCGTAGTTTGCAATCCGCTCCTGCCACTCCTTTTCCTCTTCCGTTATCTCTTCCGTCTGACCGCTTTCTTCGTCCGTCGTTCCTTCGCCGCCCGTCACCTCTACCGACTCAGGATCTTCCGCTCCCTCGCCGGCGCCTTCGCCTTCCGTTCCTTCCTCTGTTTCTTCCGTTTCTTCTCCCGGAATCTTGACCGGCAGCTCGCTTTCGCTCATTTCCGTCAGTTCATCCTCAGACAGTTCCTCTGTCATGAAATAATTTTCGTAGGGAAGCACTTCCGTAAGAATGTTTCTGACAATCCCGGTCGCAAATTTCGCGTCGTCCTGACGGGCTGTATTCGGTCTGTCCACAACGACATAGATCGCGATCTGCGGATCGTCCGCCGGCGCATAGCCCATAAAGGAAACAACATAATTCTTTTTGTTACGCGGAACCATTTCCGCCGTTCCCGTCTTACCGCCGACCGCATAGCCTGCCGGACGCGCCGTATGTCCCGTACCCTCAGTCACAACGCCGTTGCAGTAATCGACGATCTTTTCCGATGTGCTTGCTGAAACCGTTTGTTTCAAAAGCCTTGGCTTGATATTTTTGATCGTCGTGCCGTCGGAGCTGACGATCTTGTTGACAACATGCGGCTCATAATAATAACCGCCGTTGATCAGCGAGCAAAACCCCGATATCATCTGGATCATCGTCACATTGTAGCCCTGTCCAAACGTTGACGTCGCCAGTTCCGCTTCGCCCATAGAAGAAGAATTATAAACAAGTCCGCTCGTCCGCGCCTCGCCCGCCAGGTCAATATTGGTTTTCAGCCCGAAATTATACAGTTCCTGAAACTTCAGGAAATCATCCTTGCCGATTGCATCGCCCATCTGCATGAGCGCAACGTTGCACGACACCTCTACAGCCTGCTTAACGGTCAGCATACCGTCTCCGAGACGGTTATGGCAATGGATTTCATGTCCGCCGTACCAAAGGGATCCGCCGCAGAAATAAGTTTCGTCGCCGGTCAGCTTACCGCACTCCAATCCTGCCGCCACCGTAAACGGTTTTGCAACCGAACCCGGCTCATATGTGCTCGTAATGCAGAAATTTTTCCAGAGCGCATTTAAATTGGCATACAGCGTATCGTCATCCATTGCGTCAAGCACTTCCTGCGTAATGACTTCGTCCGTTTCCTTTCCTTCCGCATCAAGCTTGTTCATGCCAAGCAAAGCCTTCGGATTTTTCGTATCGTTCAGATCGTAATTCGGATAGTTCGCCATAGCAAGAATCTCGCCTGTGTTTACATTCATCATAATACAGCCGATATTGTAAGCGCCGTTTCCGTCTCTTTCCACATTCTGGTTGTCCGTATTGAATTTTTTCAGATATTTCTCAACAATGCTCTGAATATTGCTGTCGATCGTTGTCACGATCGTATTTCCGTCGACCGCTGATTTCGTTGTCCGCTCCAATGTGGAATCATCATTAAGATACCCATATTCCCTTCCGTTGATTCCGTTCAGCGTATCATTATAATATTCTTCCAGTCCGTAGCTCCCGACGTTATCCTTTCCGGTAAAACCGATCAGGTCGCAGGCAAGGCTGCCGTTCGGATATGTCCTTTCATATTCCTCTTCAAACCATACGCCCTTAATATTCGGATTGTTCGCCGTATCGTTTTGAAGTTCTACAAACGGACTGATCTCATCATAAGAAAGCTTTTTTGCCAAAACGTAATACTGTGAAGAAGGATTTGCTGCAATATATGCGCGAATCTCCGATGCATCCAGCTTGAAGCAGTCATGCAGCGCCTTCGTTGTCGCTTCAATATATTCTTTCTTTTCTCCGGCAAGCTTAGCGTCCAATATAACATTGTACACCTTTTCGCTGACGGCCAGCTTCGTCCCCTTGCAGTCTACGATATCGCCGCGTTTGAAAGGAATGACACGGCTGTCATATCTTTGTTGGGAAAGCACCTGCCGCTTGTACTGTTCCCCACTATCGCGGTTAATAAGGATCAGTCTTGCGCTTAATCCGATGAAAGCTGACAGTACAAATAAAAACAGCACTACCAGCTTTTTCTGCATTTTTGTTGTAAATTTATATTCCCGTCTCTGTCTTCCCACGAAAAACACCCGCTATCCTAATCCGGAATATCCTCAATCTGTCTGACATAGTCGCTTCCTTCCGAAGAATATTCCACAACCTGTCCCTCCGCCGCATACGTCATGCCAAGCTCCGTAATCGCAATCTTTTTGATCTCTTCCAGATTCACGCTGCTTTCGATGCGGCTGTATTCCTCGTCATTCGTCAGGCGCAGAGCGTTCAGTTCGCTTTCAAGCGCCGAGATATGGTTGATGCTGTTTGTAATATCGGACTGCAGACGGATGTAGCTGATCAGAATGAAGCCTGAAACAAGCAGCGCTGTCGCACAAAACAACACATAAGCAGGATTCATATGCATTGCCTTTTCTCTGTTTTTTCTGGCTGCGTTATATCTTGCTCTTTTTGGCTCTTCGGTAATTGCCGTTCTTACGTCAAGTTCTCTTGCTGTGCTTCCATATACATATAAATGGTTTCTTGCCGCCGCGTCCCTTGCAGCCGTTCTCCGACCCGTATGCTGTCTTGTCTGACCTCTTGAAGCCATGTTACTCCCTCTTTTCCGAAACGCTCTGTTTTCTGTCTTTTCAGACTGCAGCGTTACTTTTTCTTTTCAAATACTCTGAGTTTTGCGCTCTTCGCTCTTTTATTACATTCCAACTCTTCCGCTCCCGGCAGAATTGGCTTTCTCGTAATTACTTTTCCCTTAGATGTTTTCCCGCATACGCAGACCGGAAATTCAGGCGGACACGTGCATGGATTTTCATTTTTGCGGAACGCCGATTTGACGATGCGGTCCTCCAGCGAATGAAACGTAATAATACACAGCCTGCCGCCCGGACGAAGCAGATCGATCATCATATCGAGAGAATCGCGTAGTACGTCAAGTTCATGATTGCACTCAATGCGGATCGCCTGAAATGTCTTTTTGGACGGATGTCCGCCGGCTGCCCGCATTTTTGCCGGGATCGCCGCTTTGATAATCTCATTTAACTGCCCCGTCGTCGTAATCGGAGCCTTTTCCCTCGCTTCTACAATATGTTTTGCAATGTTCTGTGCAAATTTATCTTCTCCGTAATCTCTGATAATGCGTGACAGCTCCTGCTGCGGATACGTATTGACGATTTCCTGCGCCGTCAGGCTCTGTCTCCTGTCCATACGCATATCGAGCGCCGTATCGTATTTATAGGAAAATCCCCTCTCCAGCGTATCGAGCTGATAAGAGGAAACGCCGAGATCTAACACAATGCCGTCCACAGAGTCGATACCAAGCGCCGCGAGCGCCTGCGCCGTCTCACTGTAATTGCTCCTTACGATCGTAACCTTGTCCCCGTAAGGGGCAAGTCTCTCGCCCGCCGCACAAATCGCCGCGTCGTCCTGATCGATTCCGATCAGCCGCCCTTTCTCTGAGAGCTGCTGCGCAATACGGCTGCTGTGTCCTCCGCCTCCCAGCGTACCGTCGACATAAATCCCATCGGGCTTGATATTCAGATGTCCTATCGTTTCTTCCAATAATACCGATGTATGTCTGAATTCCATTATTTCTCCTCCGGCGGACGGTCATTTTCCTTTTTTCTTATATGCCAAGTCCCAAATCAGCCATATGCTCCGCGATCTCATCCATATCTTCGAAGGATGCGGCGCCTTCCCATCTTTCTTTGCTCCAGATTTCAATTCTGCTTCCGACCCCAATCAGAACAATATCCTTCTTAAGTTCCGCAAAATCTCTGAGAGAACCCGGCAGTAATATTCTTCCCTGCTTGTCCACTTCTACGCTGGCAGCTCCCGCCAAGAAGAAACGGACAAAAGCTCTTGCATCTTTGTTTGTGATCGGCAGTGATTTCAGCTTTTCTTCAAATACAGCCCACTCGTTGTTGTCGTACACAAATAAGCACCCGTCCAACCCCTTCGTTACAACGAACTCTTCGCCCAATGTTTCCCGGAATTTGGAAGGTACGATCACTCTGCCTTTTGTGTCGATCGTGTGGTTGTATTCTCCCATAAACATAGCGGTCACCTATGTCATCCTTCTTGTCCATCCTGCCAAAAGCGGTCTGCCACGGAAAATAGAGGCGGCTTTTACATTTTTGCACCACTTCAAACCACTTTACTCCACTTTCCACCACTTTACTGACTATTTTAACGTAGTTTGGTATAGATAGCAAGAGGAAAATATAGGTTTTCTTAATGCATTCTTAAGAAATAAGACTTATTTCCCAGTAAGCCTTGGGCTGTAAGTACATTCAGACAACCTACCGCGCCCGTTCTAAAAGTGTGATATAATTTTTTTGAAAAATCTTGGAATTTGACGTAGTATTTGCCTCTGAAACCGTAGTATATAAGTGAAACCGGAAAGGAGGGCGGTGTGATGATAGAAGATGAAAAAATTATTGAGTTATTTTTCGAGCGTTCAGAACAAGGCATACGGGAACTGGATTTAAAATACGGCAGGATCTTCCACAAGCTATCAAACAATATCGTGAACAACAGGCAAGACGCGGAGGAATGCGTCAATGACGCTTATTTAGGAGCATGGAAAGCAATTCCTCCGGCGCACCCTAGCCCGCTGCTGACTTATCTCTGTAAAATCGTTCGGAACATTTCATTGAAGCTTTATTACAGAAAGGAAGCAGCAAAACGCAGCAGCGCTTATACGATCGCTATGGAGGAAATCGAAGCCTGTATAGCAGGCCCAAATACAGTGGAAACAGAACTTGAAGCCAAAGAGTTAGCCCGTATTATTGAGGACTTTTTGGACACGCTGACGATTGAAAATCGCGTTATCTTTATGCGTCGCTATTGGTTTTCCGATAGCTGCAGGGACATAGCCGAGTTTGCAGGGCTTACGGAAAAAAATATCTCTGTCCGGCTGACCCGTATCCGTCAAAAAATGAAAAATTACTTAATTGAAAGAGAGGTATTTCTATGAACTCCAAAAAATTTTCAGAAGCCATGAGTGAACTCGATACCCGATATGTAGAGGAAGCTATCGGCTACCAAAAAAAGAAATCTTACAAAAAACCTGTCCGGTTTAAACTGGGGGCTATGGCAGCCTGCTTATGCTTAGTGATTGCCGGCGGGGTAATATTTACACAAAATAACAGGAACAATATTCCAAATCCCGAAATTGTACAAATCCCAAATCCGTTTATCATTGTTACGTCCGTTGAAGAAATGGAAGAATATCTTGACTTTCATGTTCCCGTTTTAGATAAGGAAGTCGAAACGTATTCTGTTCTTGTTGTGGACAGTTATCCTACAATGGGACAAATAAACTATGCAGACGGTTCCGAATTTCGCATAGAATATGGAAGCGGAGATATTAGCGGAGTTTATGGCGGTACATTAGAGGAAAGCAAAGACATTGAGGGCGTGAAGGTTGATTATTATAGATATGCAGACGATACTGCACAGGAGCTTACCTATGCCATCTGGGAACAGAACGGATTTACTTTTAGCTATCTATACACCAATGACAGGATTGCAGATGTGGAAACTATCATTCAGAAATTTAAGTAAACCTTCCTGTACTTCCCTGCGACAGTTAGAAACATGCGCAGTCAGGCGCACATAAAATGGAGCAGCAATGACAAATCGTTTGTCATTGCTGCTCCATCTCATCATAAAAATTACAACTTTTAAAACTTTTTATAAATTCCAATCGTCTTTACTGTCCAAATATCAAAAGAGATAACCCAATAATCGAGTAAGTAATTATCATTGCCACTACCACTGCTACGCTACTGTTATTTCTGTTGCCCGTACTTTCTACTGCATTTTTTTGCAGACTTATTTTTCCCTGATTATACAGCAATATCAACTCTCGCCAACTTAAAATCGCAAGGACGATCAAAATTATATTGCCAACTATTTCTCCATAATATCCCATGTCAAATTCCACGGTTGAAAGTGCTTCCTCTACCTGCTTTGTCACCCTGCTCTTAAAAACAAACAATAGAACAACGTCAAATAATCCAACCGCTCCCGTAAGCAACGCCATATTTTTTGTTATTTGCTTCTTATATAATAAAGCAATAAATAATACAAGCGGAAGCAAGAACAACAGCCCGCATAAAATGTTCCCGTCAACATGTTCTCCCAAAACCTCCAATCCAAACGTCGCTTTTATACCGTTTATTTTTTCTTTCTCCGTACCGCATGATACCGTACATAGCGGGAAAAAGAACAGTATCATTAATATAACCGTTATCGCCTTTATTATTGTACCGTTCAACTTCTTTCCGCATTCCTGCATTTCGTTCATCTCCTGCATAGTAACCTCCTGTAAAATATTATTTATCTTTACAAATATGTAAGATCTTCATCTCCCGGGATCAGCCATTTCATGCCATATCTTTTCACCGTTATCCGGTATCTCTGTTCTTTTTGTCCGTAATCGGATATAATTACACATTCAACCTCCGCCTCCGAAGCAAACAATGTTCCTATCATCTTATACAGCATCGTATATTCTTTTATATCCTCTAACTCTCCAAGCCCCGAGTAAGAAATAACATCAATGCTGGCAATATTTACTTCCTCCTTCCCATCTTGAATCAATGGAAGAACTGCCAACGCATCCGTAATATCAAACGGCAAAAAAGAAGACAATAATCCATTCACGCCTTCCATCGCCTTCTGCGTCGTCGGATCAAAACAGTCTATCAGTTTTTCATAATCCATCTCTGCAACTGCCTCAAAATACTGTTCTATTACTTGTTCCGGCTTTGAAGCAAAAAAAACATAATAAATCATGAAAAGCAGACAAAGAATGCCAAGCCAACTGATAATACGCTTTCGCATTTTATAATAATTCCCTTTCTTAACGTTTATTTCTGTTTTTATCTTCCAGTTGGAAGTGTCATGGAAATGTGATATATTTTAATTACCGCATTAATCAATCACATACCATAACACTTGACTCGGATAACTATTTCACATTTCTTATCCTATTTTTATGTTATCACGCATTTCTTATGTAGTCAAGTTTTTTTGTATTGGGCAAAAAGAAAAGGAGCTTGCACTATGTATGAAATTTTTGAACAGCTACTAGCATTAAAAGGCGTTACCGCTTATCAGGTTGCCAAAGAAACAGGTATCGCTACCGCTACCCTCAGCGACTGGAAACGCGGCCGTTCTACTCCAAAACAAGATAAACTACAGAAAATTGCAGATTATTTTCATGTTTCTCTTACCTATCTTTTAACGGGAAAAGAAAATTCTAGTTCCGAAAATAACGAAGCTAATTTGCTTTTTCAAACCATTATGAATCGGGAGAATCTAAAAGTACTTTTAGAATATGCTTTACGAGCGGAAGATTCTGACTTATTGATTGTAATTGAAATGTTAAAAGCGTTGGAAAAAAAAGGAAAATCACATTAAATGCTTTCGCATAATATACTGGAAAATCTACTATATTATCCTCAAACATACAAAAAGCGTAATGACCTATTTCGTCATTACGCTTTTTCTTCGATTTTTGTTTGTTTCTACTTCCAATTCCGTTCTATTTCGCTTTTCAGATCGCAGAACATCTGATAATAGCTTTCTTTCGCGGCCGTTACGATATCCATTGCGACGGCATGATTATAAGCATGAGCAACGTTATTTCTGCTTTGAAGCGCCTGCAGCCACAGCTCCTCGTCTTGGATCATGCCTGCCCCATACGCTGATTTCAGAATCTGTCTCGGAGAACCTGTCTGCCCTTCCGCAACTCCGTGGTACGTCAGTATTTCCTTCATAGCTTTCCATGATTGTTCGAAGCATATTTCATACAGCCCTACCAGACCCGTCAGGACAACGTTTCCATATGGCGGCTCATAATCATAAATTTCCTTCAAATTTTCAAGAGCCGCGCAGTAATTTTCAAATTTCTTCATAAATAACGATCCCTTCCCGACCGATCGATTCAAGCAACGGCTGCGAAACGGCTCCGTCCAGATCAACAATATCAAATTTCAGAAGCGTAGACGTCGACTCGTCGACGTCCAGAGCAAACCGCGCGCAGTTCCCGCCGCATACGGCCAAATCAATATCGCTCGTCCTGCGGTAGTCTCCGCGCGATCTGGAACCGAACAAAAGCACCTTTCGGATTCCGTATTTTTTCGCCAGCGTTTTTATTTCGTCAAGCACCTGCTTCTTTATGCCCGTTTCCATCGCTTCCTCCGCTCCAAACGCCGCGGCGTTATCGTTTCTTTTCTTCCTCCGGCAGCTCCTTACGGATCTCCTTCGTGCGGATTTCCCTGCAGATCTGATCGATAAATTCATCGACGCTCTTCTGCCCTTCGTTGCCTTCAAAACGACTTCTGACGGACACAAGTCCTTTTGCTTCCTCGTCCGCGCCAACGACGAGCATATACGGAAGCTTCGCCATCCGCGCCTCTCTGATCTTATAACCGATCTTTTCGGAACGTCTGTCTACCGTGACGTCGACGCCGTTTGCCGCCAGCTCTGCCCTTACTTTCTCCGCGTAATCGTCAAACTTCTCGGAAATCGTCAGAATACGCACCTGCTCCGGGCAAAGCCATGTCGGGAATTTACCCGCGTATTTCTCGATCAGCCATGCGAGCGTTCTCTCATAACAGCCGAGCGACGTTCTGTGGATGATATACGGACGAATCTTATCGCCGTTCTGGTCGATATAATACATATCGAAATTCTCCGCGATCGCGCAGTCAAGCTGGATCGTGATCATCGTATCTTCCTTGCCGTATACGTTCTTTGCCTGAATATCGATCTTCGGACCGTAGAAAGCCGCCTCGCCGTCAGCCTCTGTGAACGGCAGGTTGTCCTCGATCAGTATCTGGCGCAGCGCATCCTGCGTCTTTTCCCAATACGCCTCGTCCCCAAGATATTTTTCTTTATTGTTCGGATCCCATTTGGAAAGACGGTATGTTACGTCCTCCTGAAGTCCTAAGGTAGAAAGCACATAGTTTGCCAGATTCAGACAGCTCTTCAGCTCTTCCTCCGCCTGATCGGGACGGATCACAAGATGTCCCTCGGAGATCGTAAACTGGCGCACGCGCGTCAGACCGTGCATTTCGCCGGAATCCTCGTTACGGAACAGCGTAGAAGTCTCGCCGTAGCGAATCGGCAGGTCTCTGTAGGAATGCTGGCTGTTTTTATAACAATAGTACTGGAACGGACATGTCATCGGACGCAGGGCGAATACTTCCTTATCCGTTTCTTCGTCCCCGAGCACGAACATACCGTCCTTATAATGATCCCAATGACCGGAAATCTTATAGAGGTCGCTCTTAGCCATGAGCGGCGTCTTTGTCCGCACATAGCCCCATTCTCTGTCCTCGAGGTCTTCGATCCAGCGCTGCATCTTCATGATCATCTTTGTTCCTTTCGGAAGCAGCAGCGGGAGTCCCTGACCGATCACGTCGACCGTTGCGAACAACTCCATCTCGCGCCCAAGTCTGTTATGGTCGCGCTTCTTGATGTCCTCCAGATGCTCCAGATAAGCGGCAAGCTCTTCTTTGCTTGCAAACGCCGTACCGTAAATACGCTGTAGCTGCGCCTTATTCGAATCCCCGCGCCAGTAAGCCATTGAAGAAGAAATCAGTTTGAACGCTTTGATGCCTTTCGTATTCATCAGATGAGGACCCGCGCACAGATCGACAAAGCCTCCCTGATCGTAGAAAGAAATCTCCGCATCCTCCGGCAGATCCCGAATCAGCTCTACTTTATACGGCTCGCATTTTTCTTCCATAAACTGAATCGCTTCTTCTCTCGGAAGCGTATAACGCTCCAGCTTATGTCCTTCCTTAATGATCTTTTTCATTTCCTTTTCCAGATTGTCAAGATCTTCACGTGAGAAAGGCGCATGTTCAAAATCATAGTAAAAGCCTTCGTCGATTGAAGGTCCGATCGTGACTTTCGCATCGGGGAACAGTCTCTTAACCGCCTCCGCAAGCACGTGGGAGCATGTATGGCGGATCGTACGAAGTCCCGCCGCGTCCTTCGCCGTCAAAATATTGAGCGCGCAGTCCCGATCGATCACTGTACGCAGGTCTACGACTTCGCCGTCCACTTCGCCCGCGCATGCCGCGCGCGCAAGTCCTTCGCTGATATCCGCTGCGATCTCATAAACGCTCATTGCCTGTGTGTATTCTTTGCTGCTTCCGTCTTTTAATGTGATTTTCATATTGATTCCTCGCATTCTTACTTTCTCATATAGAACGATTTATGCCGATAGATAACACAAAGGCTGAATCATCTGGATGCATTCAGCCTTTGTGCGTATTTTTATGTTACTGCTGCGCTACATCCTTCATGGAGAAGCTGATACGTCCCATCTTGTCCTTTCCAAGGCAGACAACCGTTACCTTGTCCCCTAACGTCAGAACGTCTTCCACATGGTTGATTCTCTCCTTGGCGATCTTGGAAATATGAACCATGCCTTCCTTGCCCGGCGCGAACTCAATAAATGCGCCGAATTCTTTGATGCTGACTACAGTGCCGGTAAATACCTGACCCGCTTCAAAATCAGTTACGATGATCTTGATCATATCGACCGCTTTGTCCATCATTGCCTGATCTGTGCCGCAGATCGATACGGAACCGTCGTCCGTAATATCAATCTTAACTCCTGTCCTCTCAATGATCGCATTGATCGTCTTGCCGCGCTGTCCGACTACGTCGCCGATCTTTTCGGGATCGATCTGAATCTGAATAATCTTAGGAGCATACTTGCTTACTTCTTTACGAGGCGCAGCGATTGCCGGCTTCATGCAGGTATCCATAATAAACAGTCTCGCTTCGCGGCATCTTGCGATCGCGCCTTCTACGATCGGTCTTGTCAGACCGTGAATCTTAATATCCATCTGGATCGCCGTAATACCGTCCGTCGTACCCGTTACCTTGAAATCCATATCGCCGAAGAAATCTTCCAGCCCCTGAATGTCTGTCAAAAGTACATAATCATCGTCACTCTCGCCTGTTACGAGACCGCAGGAAATACCCGCTACCATCTTCTTGATCGGTACGCCCGCCGCCATCAGGGACATGCAGGAAGCGCATGTGGAACCCATAGAAGTAGAACCGTTTGACTCAAATGTCTCAGACACGGAACGGATCGCATACGGGAACTCTTCTGTGGAAGGAAGAACCGGAATCAGCGCTCTCTCCGCCAGCGCGCCATGACCGATCTCGCGGCGTCCCGGTCCTCTGGAAGGCTTTGTTTCGCCTACGGAGTAGGACGGGAAATTATAATGATGCATATAACGCTTGCTTACTTCGTTTTCATCCAGACCGTCGATCTTCTGTACTTCAGATAACGGCGCCAGTGTCGTCACGTTGCAGATCTGTGTCTGTCCGCGCGTAAACATTGCGCTGCCGTGTACTCTTGGGATCGTATCGACCTCTGCCGCCAGAGGACGGATCTGTGTGATCTCCCGTCCGTCGGGACGTTTGTGATCTTTGAGAATCATCTTGCGGACTGTCTTTTTCTCATACTGGTAGATGGCTTCATCCAATACGGCGAGCCATTCTTCGTTTTCCGCGAATTCCTCTTCCAGACGCTCGGTGATCTTTCTGATATTTTCTTCACGAACCTGTTTTTCATCTGTGAAGACCGCCGTCTCCATCTCCTGCGGCGGAACAAGCTCTTTTATTTTTTCAAACATTTCTTCCGGGATCGCGCAGCTTGTATATTCATGCTTCGGTCTGCCTACCTCGGCAACGATCTGATTGATGAAAGCGATGATCGTCTGATTTACTTCGTGAGCCTTATAAATCGCTTCGATCATCGTCGCTTCCGGGATCTCGTTCGCGCCTGCCTCGATCATAATGACCTTCTCGCTTGTAGAAGCGACCGTCAGCTTCAGATCTCCATTTTTCCACTGCTCCTGAGACGGATTGATCACAAATTCCCCGTCGATCATGCCGACCTGCGTCATTGCGCACGGACCGCAGAACGGGATATCGGAAATACACGTTGCGATCGAAGCGCCGAGCATCGCTACAAGCTCGGGACGGCACTGAGGATCAACCGACATTACCATATTGTTTAACGTAACGTCGTTCCGATAATCCTTCGGGAAAAGCGGACGCATCGGTCTGTCGATCACGCGGCTCGTCAGAATCGCATTCTCGGAAGCCTTTCCTTCTCTCTTATTAAAGCCGCCCGGAATTTTGCCGACAGCGTACAGCTTTTCTTCGTACTCTACGCTGAGCGGGAAGAAATCGATTCCTTCTCTCGGTTTCTCGGACGCGGTCGCCGTGCTCAGTACGGTCGTCTCGCCATACTGCATAAACGCACAGCCGTTTGCCTGTTTTCCAACCTTGCCGATTTCCACCTTTAAGGTGCGTCCGGCAAGCTCCATTGTGTAAGTCTTGTACATAATCTTCTCCTTTTCACCTACATCGGCGCACGCGCTGCCTGCGCCGGAACTTATTGTGACAGACAGAAGACGCCGAAACTACTGATCTGCCGATATGCCTTGTCATCGCCGCGCAGCCGTCCTGCGCCGTCATGACCGTCCGCATTTCCCTGCGCCTTCATGCACACACGCATTTCCCGCGCCGCGAACCATATCCGCACATCAGTGGTCTCGGTAGCTCTCTTCTGCCTTGCTTATATGGAAAAGGCGGATGAAAAAATCAATCCGCCTATCCTGCATCATTATTTTCTGAGTCCAAGTTTTTCGATCAGGGCACGGTATCTTGTAATATCTTTTTTCTTTAAATAAGCAAGTAAACCACGTCTCTGACCAACCATCTTCAAAAGTCCTCTGCGGGAATGATGGTCCTTCGGATTCTCCTTTAAATGCGCTGTCAGCTCTTCGATTCTTGCTGTCAGAACCGCAACCTGAACTTCCGGCGAACCTGTATCTCCTTCGCTTCTCGCATATTCGTTGATGACCGCTGTTTTCTTTTCCTTAGAAATCATGTTTGTTTCCTCCTAATATTAGCTTTGATACGCCTGTCACTAAGGGAGGGTTGGAGTATCCCGTTCCTGAGTGGCGGCAAATTTCATACCCGCTTAGTATAGCATACTCTTTTTACAAAGTAAAGAGTTTTCTATTAGGACAATACCCGTTTTACGGCTGCCGGCGTACGGTACGTCGCATTGGAAATACGGATACCTGTCTTCGGGCTGCTTGCATGCACAACCTGTCCGTTTCCGATATAAAGCGCCACATGGTTGATCGTACCGCCCTTCGCATAAAAGATCAGATCGCCCGGCTGCGCATCCGCCAGTGAAATCTTCGTTCCGACATTAACCTGTTCTCTGGAAGAACGCGGCAGAGATACTCCGAAATGCTTAAACACGCTCTGTACGAACCCGGAGCAGTCCGCCCCGTTCGTCAGGCTTGTGCCGCCCCATACATACGGATTACCGATAAACTCTTTTGCATACTGGCAAAGATTGATTCGCAGATCGGAAATCCCGTTTCCGAACTCCAGCTCCTTCATCGTAACCGCCGTTTCCAATTCTTCCTCAATCACGCAATATTCCGTCGAAACATATGCCTCTTCATCGTCCAGCATGATCTTTGCCCAACCGTCCGGCTTCTGTTCCACGACTTCAAGCCGTTCGTCCTGCGCCACAAGCGTAATGACCGGGCAGTCCGTATTCGGCTCCTCGCGCACCTTCAACGTCTGCGTATTGACCTTTGCAACCGTATAGACGACCTCCTGCGCCTTCTTCTTCGCTTCTTCTCCGGTCAGCAGATAATCCGTGTGCACATATCCTTCCACCTTGCCCGATTTGATATGCGCCCAGTCTCCTTCGACAGAAAGAATCTCGCATGCGGCATTTTTTGTCATTTTGCCGACAAGCTCGCCGTCCTCGCCCGCTTTATCGCGTACGTTTAAATGATTGTCCACCTGCGCGATTCCGAGATTCGTATAGCCCCACAGATTGTCCACGCTCGGCGCGTCCTTCTGCGCCTCAGCCGTCTGTAAGATTTCTTCATCGATCTCTTCCTCCGGTTCCTGCACTTCTTTTCCTCCGTTGCCCGCGTCCGGCTCCGTAATCGGCAGGAGCGAGAGTTCCACGCCGTCCTCCTTCGCCTCTGCTTCCTGCATCACGCGTTCAAAGCCTGCGGCTGCCTTTAAGATATCGCTCGTAGATGCCGCCCTGCTCTCTATTCCCCCGCCAAGCAGCATGACCGCCGCAAGCAGTCCCGCCGCCATCGCTGTTTTTCTCTTCATGCATCTTCTCCTATTTGTTACAAAATTGTTACATCTGTCACAAATTGTAACAAACACCGCACAACCTGTCAATGCATGACGCCCATTTCCAATTCTTACTATTTATAGGATTCAGACGTCAAAAGCCCTTGCTTGAAATGAATATTGTCAGACTGCACAAAAATTTCATTTTCTGTTCCGGAGCTTCGGATATAAGTCTTTCTAAGCGTTCCGATTATCCTTTCAAAAAAGCTGACGCAATCGGCGAAGATTCGCCATCCATGGCTCAGCTTCGCCTTTTTCGGACATCGTATCCGAAAATTGCTACGTACTGACAGAACGCTAAGAAAGGCTAATATCCTGCGCAGTCACAGAAAATGAAATAGTTTGTGCAGTTTAACAAAGCATCATAAAAGCAAGGGGCTTTGTTTCCTGAAGCGTTCACTCCTTCTTATCGCAGTCCGCTTCCGGCGCATCGAAGCATTCTCCGGTCGCCCACGGGCTTCCGATATCGCATCTGCCGTGGTGGTGCACCTTTGACGCCGTCCCGGCGTCCTG
>JAGARW010000087.1 GCA_017621975.1 Lachnospiraceae bacterium
AAGCCTTTGATGCCGCTCATAGCAGCCTTCTGCGCCTCAAGCTGCATTCGCTCCTGCTCTACCGCCTTCCGGTCAGCCTCTAGCTGTGCAAAGCCTCCTCTTAGTATGTCCATTTTTTTCTCAAAAAACAGTTCCTCTTCTTTCAGGCGCTTTCGCTCATCAAGCACCTTTTTGTTCAGATATTTCATTTCTTCCTGAAACTGTTTTTTTTCTTCTAAAAATTTCAGATATAACTTCTGAAGGTCCTGTTCTCTCTTTGCGTCTTCTTCCATTCCAAAAACACATCCTTAATTTGAACGATCATTCACAAAACAAAGCAAAATAACCGACAAGCGCAAATGCGCCCATCAAAATCAATCCTGTAAAACGATTGTTCAGCAGAAACATGAGCAGCATACCGACTGCAATGCAGATAGACGCAAGTCCAATCACCTTTTTCGTCATACAGACCATCCGTTTTCCTGCTTCTTGTTACAATAGTATGCCGCCGCCAGAAATAAGTTCTTATTTATCATTCTCCGGGAAAGCGATTTCGATTGCTTCCTCATCCGCCGGCATCTCTTCCTTCGGAGAAGTAAAACGGTCTACCAGATCAGGAATCAGATCCAGAATCTTTGTTACCGTATCCTGATTTTTGATATTCACAAGCTTCGTCTGTCCATTCTTGATTACAAGCACTGCAGAGGGCGTCATTTTGCCGCTCATACCGCCCATGCCGCCGTCCTTTTTCTCTCCTTTAGACGCGCCGGCTCCTACGCCGAATGTAACGTCAACGAGAGGCAGGATGATCGTATCTCCGATCTTCGTCGCTTCTCCTACGACCGTCTTTGTCGATAATACGGTATCCATCCCTTTTAACAGAGATTCCACAACTCCAGTGAAATGATTGTCTGCCATCTATGATTCCTCCTTTATTCCGAAACGTTTTTTGTCTTCCATATGTGAAGCATCCGTTTGATATCCCGATTAAAGTACAACACGCAAAATACCTTGATAAAAGTAAATACTGTAATCCGTCCTTTGATCAGAACCGATCCTTCCAGAACCTTCCTCTCAAAATCCGGTCTTATCTTCATATCTTTTCCAAGCAGCGGGTATAACATTCCCGCATAAGCTAAAATCTGTCCCGTCACGGAAGGGTCGTCAAAACCAAACCTGATTTGTACCTTACATTTCTTCGGTCTTACCTTACGCCAGACATAGATAAGCTGCTTTCTACATAATGAAACGGAACGTTTAAAATCTTCACGCTCCAGAAACGCGCGGTAAATCTCCCATTTTTCTTTCAGCTCTTTCGTTTTTTCTTTTAGCTCTTCCGTTTTTTCATTCAGCTTCTCCGGAATCCTTGCTATTTTCTGCAAAATTCCAATCAGTTTTCGGAACAAGTCCTTACACTTGCCGACAAGTTTTTCCAGTTTTTGCCAGATTGATTTTTTCTTTGCGGATTCGCTTTCCTTTTCAGCCTTCTCTTCCCTTTCTACAGTTTCTTTTTCTGCATCTTCCTTTTTTACCGCTTCAACCGCTTCTGTTTTTGTATTTGCAGCTTCGCTCTCTTCCGCCGCCCTGCTGACTGCCCTGATCTCGTTTTGCGCAGGGCGCTCCGGTGTTTTTGGCGTTTTCTGTTCCTTTTTTTCTTCTTTTTGTGCTGGCTGGTTCTTTTTTTCTTTCTTCGCTTTTTTTTGCTTCTTTTTCTTTTCCTTCTTAGGCGCTTTTTCTTTCTTGGAGACTGCCTTTTTCAGATTGTCGTAAACGGAAACGCCGAATATCTTTACGCCGTAATGAAGCGTTCCTTCCCATGCGGCAAATACAGTCACGATCGAAAAGAGCCAGCTCGCCTTTGCTCTCGCCTCCGCGCCTCCCTCTTCCGGTTTTCCCGCCGCAATGCGGTATCTTACCGGAACAAACAGGATTACAAGCAGAAAAAAAAGCAAAAGCAGCAGAATACATAACAGCGTTATTCCGATTCCTTTTAAAATCATGCCCAGTATATGTAACATAAATGCCTCTGGTATTCTCAACCTTTCAAAAAATATTCTTTCAGCCCACAGCCGCCTGTCCTTGTATAAACATCCGACGTCATCCGCCGCACAAGCTCAAGCGCTTCCTCATATCCTCCGGCAATACCGACAATATACGGCGGATGCTTTTTATAATAGCGCTGCTGCAAGAACGCGCAGTGATAAATTTCAAGCTGGTCGCTGCCAGAAGACAACGCGATCACAAAAATACGCAGTTGTCCGCTGTGATGCTTTAATTTCCATTTTACGATTCCGGCGTTCCTGATCGAATCGCCCAGATACAACTCCTTATGAAATCTCATACGCGCTCTTTAATAATATTTTCGGTTTCCCCATAAATTATTTTTCTTCAGTTCCAGATATTCGTTGTATGCTTTTTCCAATATCTGTTTCTCATTGGCAAATTTCAAAAGATGATATGCTTCATGAAATTTATAATAGCCTGAATCTACAAAAAATTCTTCGCGTTGTGGTTTGCTGTAATAGCTGTCCGCCATCATCAGATACCAGTGCACTTCTTTCTCGACCGTATCATCCGGCACATTAAACGTATAATCGCTTTTTCCGACGTATTTAATGATAGATGCCTTAACGCCCGACTCCTCCAGCACTTCCCGAAGTGCAGTATCTTTAAATTCTTCTCCCGGTTCTACAGTACCCTTAGGCAAAACCCAGCCTTCATACTTGTTTCGGTAATTTTTATACAAAAGCAGGATCTTTCCCCGAAAAATAACCACACCGCCACAGCTCGTTGCTTCAATCATTGCAATTCCTCCTGCCATTGGTGTGTTAAGCTCATATCGTTATTAGTATATCCTATCTTGTCCCATTAAGCAAATTATTTTATGAAGTTGTTTCAATCAGTTTCTGCGTCCGTCTTCAGATATGCGTCAAAAACGCGCCTTGCCATCGGCACCGCATAATCGCCGCCGCTTCCCGCGCCTTCAATAATGACTGTCACGACAAGCTGCGGATCTTCCGCAGGCGCATACCCTGTAAACCATGCATGGCTTTCCTCTTTTTGCAGACTGTATTCCGCAGAACCGGTCTTGCCCGCCGCCGTATAGGAAAGCCCGGACAGTTTCGTCGCCGTCCCCTCTTCCACAACAGCTTCCATATATTCCTGCAATACCGCCGCTTCTTCTGCGCTCATCAACGCGCCGTATTTCTCGGCGGAATACTCCTTGAGTTTTACGCCCGCGCCGCTTTCGATCCTGCTTATCATACGGGGCTTCATCAAAACCCCGTCATTTGCGACCGCAGCCGTAATCAACGCCAAATGTACCGGAGTTATCTGTGTCCTGCCCTGTCCGATCGCATTCTGCATCATCTCTCCGTCGCTTTCATCCTCGGCAATTTCCAGTTTGCTCTCGTTGTACACGCCCGAAAGCGGTAACTTTCGATTGAACAACAGCTTATCCAGCGTCTGCGCAAACTGCTTTTTATCCAGCGCCAGCCCAATATTAGCAAAAGAAGAATTGCACGATTTTGCAAACGATTTTTTCAGATCGACCGCTCCGTGCTTACTTCCATGATAGCAGTTGATCACGTCTTCTCCGCTTCCAAAGCTTCCTTTGCATGAAAAATGATAGTTTTGGTACGTATCCGGGTTCTCCCTGATATATTCAAGCGCCGTCACGATCTTGAACGTGGAGCCGGGCGGGTACAGACCTTGCGTCGCACGGTTTAAAAGAACCGCGCTCTCTTCCTCCTCAAGCAGCTTATCCCACTCCTCTGCGATCTTATTCGGGTCGAAATCAGGCTTAGAGACCATCGCAAGAATTTCCCCCGTTTTCGGGTCCATTGCAATGACGGCTCCACGGTAAATGCCGAGCGCTTTGGAAGCCGCCTCCTGCAGCTTAACGTCAAACGTCGTATAAACATTATCTCCCGGATTTTTCTTACCGCCTATTTCTTCTTTTACTTTATCGACCGCCGGAATACTTGACCGGATCAGCGTATAATTTTCCTGCGCCTCAATCCCCGTCTTGCCCTTGTCCACATAACCGACCGCATGAGCAAACAAATTCGCATACGGATATTCGCGCCGTTCCGTTCCGTCCGCATCCGCCGCCGTCTCTGCCAGCGCTTCGCCGCCCCGCGCATAAATACTCCCGCGGCGGTTCTGCGCCGTTAAAATCTGCTGGCGGTTGTTGTAGCTGTTGTTCATCAGTTCTTCCTGATGCGTCATGGCATATACGGTAAAATATCCCATCATTACAAGAAACAGCGCGACAACGCCGACTGTTACGCCCGTAATCTCACGATTGTTCCGTAAGCTTTGTTTTGGTTCCCGTTTTGTTCTTTTTCTTTGAGGCATGTTTTCCTCCTGTCAGATATAGCCCTTGAATAACTGAAAACATCAGGATCGTACTCAAAACGCTGCTCCCGCCGTAGCTGATCAGAGGCAGCGTCACGCCCGTCAGCGGAATCAATTTGATCCCGCCTCCGATCGTCAGAAAAATCTGAAAAATATAGGTTACGCCAAGTCCGACCGCCGTCAGACGGTAACATTGATCCTTCATCGAAATAGCGATCTGCATAAACATCATAAAACAGCTCAGATAAACGAGAATCAGGCACAAAGAAAACAAAATTCCCAGTTCTTCCGCGATCGCAGAAAAAATAAAATCTGTTTCCACATAAGGAATGGACTTCGGACTTCCCTGATACATCCCAAGTCCAAACAAGCCTCCGCAGCCGATCGCAAACAAAGACTGCGTGATCTGATAGCCTTCTTTGTCAATGACGCTCCACGGGTCGCGCCATGCCTGCACGCGCACCTGAACATGCGCAAACACACGCCATGCCAGATAAGCCGCCGCGCTGCCGCCTAAAAGTCCCGCCAAAAGATAACGTTTCTTTGTACTCGCAACATATACCATAACAACATAGGTGACAAAATAGATCAGCGCGCTGCCTAAGTCTTTTGACAATACGAGAATCAGGACATGCGCGCCCGCAACGACTGCCGAAAGCGCTATCGTCCCAAAAGAAACGGAACGGCTTAAAAGCGACGCGCAGAAAAGTACAAATATAATTTTTACAAATTCCGAAGGCTGAAACGTAATACCGAATACCGAAAAGGAAAGGCGGGAACCGTTCGTTACCGAACCGAGAACCAGTACGATTCCAAGCAAAGCCGCTCCGGTTACCGCATATGCCCACGTAAAATCCTTCAGCCTTTTGATTCTTGCGATGAGCTCCGGCACGATCAGCGCCGCCGCGGAAGAAATGACCGCGATAAGGAACTGCCGGATCGCTTTGTCATAGGAAAGCCTCGTCAGGACGACAAACCCGATCGCCATCAGAAAACACATATTATTGACGACAAGCCTGTTTGCCTTCGGGTAAAGCATGTGATATAAAACAATGGTCGTATAAAGAGCGATCTGCTGAAACGCAAAAAAGAAAATATATTCCATCTTGTCCGTTTTTGTATAAACAGGAAGAAAGCAGGCAAGATGCGTCAAAAACATAAAAATGTTCTGCCTGATATAGATACCGCTCCGCTCTTCCTCC
>JAGARW010000088.1 GCA_017621975.1 Lachnospiraceae bacterium
AATCCCATCTGCGGAACGAAACGCAGACTCAGAAGAAGCGCTCCGATTCCTTCGATCAGCAGCGTTCCCTTTACGATCATCTTTGTCAGCCTGACAACGCCCGCAAGCTGCAGCGTATTGACGCTCTCCTGAATCATGCTGCGCTCCCGCAGGCTGATCCGTCTTCTGATATAAACAGAAAAAAATACGCCGATCGTCATAAATCCGAGTCCGCCCGTCTGTATCAGCAAAAGAATGACGATCTGTCCAAACAGCGTCCAGTTACGGAAAGTATCCGCTACGACCAGCCCGGTCACGCAGGTCGAACTCGTCGCCGTAAACAGAGCCTCCAAAAAACCTGCACGCTCTCCCCGCGCCGCAGCCGGCAGCATGAGAAGAAACGTTCCCGCCATAATAATGATCAAAAATCCAATGGCTATCGTCTGAATCTGCGACAGCCCGCTTCCTTTTCTTTTTTTCATTTTTTATTCCGCTTTCGTTTCTTTATCTTATATCGAATCTGCGCTCCTTATACGAGTCCGATCGATTCCAATATCCCGTAAGCGATCGCTTCCGCAATCGCGTCAAATTCCAGATCAAACAGCGCATTGTCCCCATCCGTGTTGATGAATCCCACTTCTACGAGTACCGCAGGCATCTCCGTACTGTTCAGGACAATCAGGTTGGGACGCTCCGTCACGCCGATATTCCGAAAGCCGAGATAAGAAAGCTGCCTGTTGATATTCCTTGCCATGATTGCCGCGATCCCTTCGTCCGAATAAACGAGCGACTCCACGCCGGAATACGTATTCGGATAGGGGCTGGAATTTCTGTGAATGGAAATGAAATAGTCCGCGCCCGAAAGATTGCCTTCCTGCGCTTTCCGATAGGGCGTCTCATAAATGTCTTCCGTACGGGTGTATACGACATTCACTCCCGCATTCTGCAAAATATTCCCAACCGCCAGCGTCAGCGCCAGATTATCATCCTTTTCATAGCGTCCGTTATAAACCGCCCCAAAGTCTGCGCCTCCGTGTCCGGCGTCCATCATGATCGTCACATAAGCCATAAACCGCTCCCGCATTCATATCTGTTCTTATGATAGCATATGCGTCAGGACTCATTTTGCGACAGCCGCCCGCTTATCATTTGCAAAAGTGCCTGGGTTACATTGGCGGCTTTTGTCGGAAACAGCGGCGCTTCTGAAAGGACACCTGCCATTCCCGACCTCGGATTTGCGGCGCATACGCTCATATAATAATCCGGCGCAGGCTGATAATCCTTAAAAACAACGCCGCCGCATTTTTCTACGCTCTGCGCTTCCCGCCCGGGCGTTCCGCCTATTGTTTCCCATGCGGGCGTCTCTTCTTCCAAATGCGGCGCAAGCCCTTCTCCCGTCAGCTTGCCCCGGCTTTCCATCCTGCACCAGCAGCGGAAAAACCAGTCCTCCCGCTCCCGCATATCCGCAAGCGTCATATAATACGCATATTCCGCTTTGGAAAGAACCCTGCGTGCCAGCGCCTCACGAACGGGACGACGTTTCTGGATGTCGACGCCGACCTCATGGTCTCCGAAAGCGATCGCCGCGTACGCGCCCGAATGCGACAGGTTGAAATGATACCGTGGATAGTCGGGGAGATACGGCTTTCCGTGGCTGCCGTACCCATACCGCAGCTCGCGCTTTCCGGCGGCGCACACGCTTTCCCCCTGTCCTTTCCCCGTCTCCGCTTTCTCTGTCATGCGCAGCGCATATTGCAGTAAAAGTCCGCAGCATAAGCTACGGACTTTATCTTCTGTCACCCTGCAGGCATGAATCTTTTCCAGACGAGCGGCGTCTGTCCATGCAAGACCGCGCTGAAAATTTTCTTCCTTATGAAACAGCTCTGTTTCCGTTATCCATACCTGTATCATCACGCTTCTTTTGTTTCTTCTTCCGCAATCGCCAAATGCAATTCCCTGAGCTGCACCTCGTCTACGACGTCGGGCGCGTTCGTGAGCAGGCAGGAAGCATCCTTCACCTTCGGGAACGCCATAACCTCGCGGATGCTGTCCGCTTTCACAAGCAGCATAACGAGACGGTCGAGACCGTAAGCAAGCCCTGCGTGAGGCGGTACGCCGTATTTGAACGCGTCAAGCAAAAAGCCGAAACGACTGTGCGCTTCTTCCTTTGTAAAGCCAAGTATCTCGAACATTTTTTCCTGAATGTCGTCCTGATAAATACGGACGCTTCCTCCGCCGAGTTCAACGCCGTTCAGCACAATATCGTACGCTTTAGCACGTACTCTTCCCGGATCGGAGTCAAGATATTCAAGGTCTTCGTCCATCATCATCGTAAACGGATGGTGAACCGCTACAAAACGGTTTTCTTCTTCGCTCCACTCAAGCAGCGGAAACTCCGTTACCCAGAGGAAATTGAATTGATCATGGTCGATCACGCCCATCTGCTCGCCGACCTCCAGACGGAGCGCGCCGAGCACGCTGTAAACGATATTATTCTTATCTGCCGCAAACAAAAGCAGGTCTCCCGGCTGACCGTCCATTGCGTTAACAAGAGCGTCAAGCTCTTCCTGTGTCATGAATTTTGCAAACGAGGATTTGTAGCTGCCGTCTTCCTGTATGCTAAGGTATGCCAGCCCCTTTGCGCCGTAGCCTCTTGCGAAATCTACGAGCGCGTCGATCTTTTTGCGCGGCATACCGGCCTGCCCTTTCGCATTGATACCGCGGACGCTTCCGCCGCTCTCAAGCGCAGAAGTAAATACGGAAAAGCCGCAGCCCGCTACCGTATCCGATACGTTGACAAGCTCCATGCCAAAACGTGTGTCCGGTTTGTCGGAACCGAAACGCTCCATCGCTTCCTTCCATGTCATACGCGGAATCGGAAGCTGCACGTCGAGTCCGATGGCTTCCTTACATACAAACTGGATCAGTCTTTCATTGACGTCGATCACATCGTCCACATCGACAAACGAAAGTTCCATATCGACCTGCGTAAATTCCGGCTGCCTGTCCGCGCGTAAGTCCTCGTCCCGGAAGCACTTTGCGATCTGAAAATATCTGTCATACCCTGAGCACATAAGAAGCTGCTTGAAAAGCTGCGGCGACTGCGGCAGCCCGTAAAACGTCCCTGGATGCACGCGGCTCGGTACAAGATAATCTCTTGCGCCCTCCGGCGTCGATTTCCCAAGGATCGGCGTCTCAATCTCAAGGAAGCCTTCTTCCGTCATAAATTTGCGGATATTCGCTACGATCTTGCTGCGCAGTATAATATTGCGCTGTAAGTCGGGGCGGCGCAGATCAAGATAACGGTATTTCAGGCGCAGTTCCTCTTTTGTTTTGGAATCCGCTTCGATCGGAAACGGCGGCGTCTCGGCCTCCGATAAAATACGGATCTGCTCGGCACGGATCTCGATCTGGCCTGTCGCAAGATTTTCATTGACCGCTCCCGCTCTCTTCTCTACCCTTCCGACAACGGCAATTACAAATTCGCTTCTCAGCTTTTCCGCTTTTGCAAAATTCTCCGCGCCGCAGTCGCTTTCTTCAAAAATAATCTGTAAAATGCCGGAACGGTCGCGCAGATCGACAAAAATAATACCGCCTTTGTTTCTCTGCTTCTGTACCCATCCCATCACGGTTACGCTCTTTCCTACGTCGCCGACCGTCACTTCCGTACATCTGTGGCTTCTATGCAAGCCCTTCATTGCTTCTGCCATTTTTTTCCTCCATTCCATCCCGATTATCGTAAAGGATTTTTATAGAATTCCCGGAACTCCTCATAGCCTTCCGCCATGAGCTGCTCCTTCTGGAACTTTTTGTTTTTGTTCATACGGGCGACGAGTACCTGCGTACCCTTTGCGCGTTCTTCCTGCGCCTGTGCGATTACATTGCACAACGCCTCGCCGCCGACGCCTTTCTCGATCAGGAACGCCGTTTTCGCCGGGCCGCCCGGTACCTGAAAACCGCTTTCCATCAAAAGCAGGATAATACGTTCGAAGCCGATCGAAAATCCGCACGCCGGAACATCCTTACCCGTAAATTTGCCGACCATCTTGTCATAACGCCCGCCGCCGCCGCAGCTTCCGCCGAACTGTGGCATCGCGATCTCAAAGATCGTACCTGTATAGTAAGACATCCCCCTTACCAGCGTCGGATCGAACACGATCTCAAATTCGGACGCTTTCGTTGCCTTGACGCTGGCGATAATCTCCTGCAGGTTGTTTTTCACTTCTTCTTCAAGGCTGCCCGCCGCGATCAGCGTATCCGAAAGCGCTCTCAGAGCCTCTTCCGTATCCGAAGCGCTCTCCATCATTGCAAATAACCCAATGTATTTGTCGATCGCTTCCTGCGCATAACCGTTTTCCGCAAGCTCAGCCGCTACGCCGTCCTGACCGATCTTGTCCATCTTATCTAATATAATGAATACCGTGTCGTAATCTTCTTCCGGAAAACCGCTGTATGCCGCCATTGCCTTTAAAATGCGGCGTTCATTGATGCGGATCTGGAATCCCTGAAATCCAAGTTTCCCAAGCGTCGTCGTCGTCGCAAGGATCTGCTCGATCTCCGCCAAATTGGACGGTTCTCCAAGAATATCAATATCGCACTGCATAAACTGACGGTAACGACCTCTCTGCGGTCTGTCTGCGCGCCATACATTTCCCATCTGCAGCGCCTTGAACGGGGACGGCAGTTCATTGGCATGATTCGAATAATACCGGACAAGCGGCACGGTCAGATCGTAACGCAGTCCGCCGTCTACAAGATCGCTCTCCGCTCTGGCAGTCTCCAGATTCAGCTTTTCGCCCCTTTTCAGGATTTTAAAAATCAGCTTCTCATTTTCACCTCCCTGCCTGCTGCTCAAATTGGCAATGTTTTCAACGCAGGGCGTTTCAATGGAAGTAAATCCAAATTTTGCATAGGTTTCTTTGATGACTCCGATCACATAGTCTCTGATCTGCATTTCCGCAGGCAGAATATCTTTCATTCCTGTAACCGGTTTTTTACTTAACGCCATGTAGGACTCTCCTTTGTTATCATATTCCTTACCCGATTCTACACTGTTTACCCTTGAAATTCAAGCATATTGCTTCTTTGTTAAAAAAATATCATTTTTTACCGAAAACCTATTGTTTCTTTCAAAAAAGCATGGTATGATACCCGCGTATTGTATCTTCGCAGAGAAGAATGATAACAGGAGGAAAACAGAATATGAACAAAACGAAAAAAGGAACCGGCTGGACGGTTCGTGTCGCACTCATGATTGCGGTCGTCATCCTTTTGGCGAACACGCCCCTTGGCATGATTCAGTTACCGATTATCAAGGCGACAACGGTGCACATTCCGGTCATCATCGGCGCAATTCTTTTAGGACCTATGGCAGGAGCCATTCTCGGAGCGGTCTTCGGTATCTGTTCCATGCTCAGCAACACCTATGCGCCCACGCTTCTATCGTTCGCATTTTCACCATTTATGAGCACAACAGGGCTTGCCGGAGCAGTAAAAGCGCTCTGGATCTCCGTCGGATGCAGAATCCTGATCGGCGTCGTCGCCGGCTGGCTCTGGATCGCCCTTAAAAAAATAAAATGCCCGAAGATTCTCGGCTATGGACTATGCGGTTTCGCAGGCTCCATGACAAATACGGTCATGGTCATGGGAAGCATTTATTTCCTGCTCGCGCAGCAGTATGCGCAGGCAAAGGAAGTTGCCGTAACGGCCGTATTCGGACTCGTTATGGGAACCGTTACCGCTTCCGGCATCCCGGAGGCAATCAGCGTTACGATCCTTGTCGCGCTCATCACAAAGGCGCTCGTAGCAGCCAGACTGTTTGAGCAAAGGTAACGCGCCCTTTATTTTTATTTGGAGGAACCCATGTTAAAAGATAAGAAAATCGTTCTCGGCGTCAGCGGAAGCATTGCCGCCTACAAGATCGCGTCGCTTGCCAGCATGTTAAAAAAACAGGGAGCGGATATCACCGTCATCATGACGCAGAATGCAACCAACTTTATCAATCCGATCACCTTTGAAACGCTGACCGGGAACAAATGTCTCGTCGATACGTTCGACCGCAATTTTGAATACAGCGTAGAGCACGTTTCTCTCGCGAAGCAGACGGACGTCTTTCTGCTCGCTCCGGCGTCCGCCAATGTGATCGGAAAAATTGCAAACGGGCTTGCCGACGATATGCTGACAACGACCTTCCTCGCCTGCGAATGCCCAAAGATCATCGCCCCGGCAATGAATACGCATATGTATCATAATGCGATCCTTCAGGACAATCTGGAAAAATGCCGCAGCTATGGCATGGAGGTCATTACGCCCGACACAGGCTATCTTGCCTGCGGAGATACCGGAGAAGGCAAAATGCCGGAGCCGGAAGCTCTGTATGCCGCGATCGAACACGCAGTTTCCCACGAAAAGGATATGGAGGGTATGAAGGTCGTCGTTACCGCAGGCCCTACAATCGAGGCTGTCGATCCGGTCCGCTATATCAGCAATCATTCGACCGGAAAAATGGGTTATGCGATCGCAAGACAGTGTATGCTGCGCGGCGCGCTTGTTACGCTCATCTCCGGTCCCGTCTCTTTAAAGGTGCCTCCATATTTAACCTGTGTTCCGGTCAAATCAGCAAGAGAAATGTTTGAGGCTGTGACTGCCGCGGGCGCGGGAGCCGACATTATCATTAAGGCGGCTGCCGTCGCAGACTACCGCCCCGCCGTCGTCTTTTCCGAAAAACTAAAAAAGTCCGACGACGATCTCACGATTCCGCTTGAACGTACGGACGATATTTTGCAGCATCTCGGCATGCACAAGCCGGAAGGGCAGTTTTTATGCGGCTTTTCCATGGAAACGGAGCATCTTTTGGAAAATTCGAGGGCAAAGCTGGAAAAGAAAAATCTTGACATGATCGTCGCCAATAATCTGAAAATGGCAGGCGCCGGATTCGGCACCGAAACCAACATTGTTACGCTGATCACAAAGGACAAGGAAATAGAGCTTCCTCTTCTGAGCAAAGACGAGGTGGCTGAAAAGCTGATTGATACGATACTGGAACTGAAACGGTAAAAATAGAATTTGTCAGGAAGCTCCGGGCGTGCAAAAGCTCTTGCTTTTACGATATTTTGTCATCTTGCCCAAAAATTTCATTTCCTGTTCCGGAGCTTCGGATATAAGTCTTTCTAAGCGTTCCGATAATCGGTTAAGAAATGCTGACGCAACCGGCGAAGATTCGCCATCCATGGCTCAGCTTCGCCTTTTTCGGACATCGTGTCCGAAAATTGCTACGCATGGACGAAACACTAAGAAAGGCTAATATCCTGCGCAGTCACAGGAAATGAAATATATTGTGCAGTCTGACAATATCCGTTTCACCAAGAGCTTTTGATACGCCCGAATTCCATGATATAAAAAAAGATGATTTTCCGGCTGTAAAAGCTCAGAAAATCATCTTTTTTTATGTGGTATTTATCCTGCTTTCGCTTTATTCTCTCTCAACGATCGCGGAGCAGCCCATGCCGCCGCCGACGCAAAGCGTCGCCAGACCTTTCTTCGCGTCTCTCTTTTCCATCTCGTGCAGCAGCGTTACGAGAATACGCGTGCCTGAGCAGCCTACCGGATGTCCGAGCGCGATCGCTCCGCCGTTGACATTGAGCTTATCCATATCAAAGCCAAGATCATGACCGACTGCAACAGACTGTGCGGCAAACGCCTCGTTCGCCTCGATCAGATCGAAATCGCCGATCTGATAGCCCGCTTTTTCCATTGTCTTTCTTGTGGAAGCAACGGGACCGATTCCCATAATTCTAGGCTCTACGCCCGCAAGCTCGCCCGCGATCCATGTCGCCATCGGTTTTACGCCAAGCTCCTTTGCTTTTTCTTCACTCATAACGATGATCGCGGCAGCCGCGTCATTGATACCGGAGGAGTTGGCAGCCGTTACCATACCGCCCTCCTTGAACGCCGGACGCAGACCGGAAATATTCTCCTTTGTCACGCCTTTTCTCGGGCCTTCGTCCGTATCAAAAATAATCGTTTCTTTCTTTTTCCTGATCTCTACCGGAACGATCTCGTCCTTGAATCTGCCTTCTGCAATCGCCTTTTCCGCTTTCTGCTGGCTCCATGCGGCAAACTCGTCAAGCTGTTCTCTCGTCAATCCCCACTGCTCGCAGATATTCTCGGCAGTGATGCCCATATGATAGCCGCCGAATGCGTCTGTCAGCGCGTCGCGCAGAAGCGCATCGTCCATCTTAGCCGCGCCCATACGATAACCGAAACGGGCATTGTATAACAGATACGGAGCTTTCGACATGTTTTCCATACCGCCGGCAACGATAATATCAGCGTCTCCACAGGCGATCAGCTTCGCCGCCAGATTGACGCAGTGCAGACCGGAACCGCAAAGCACGTTGATCGTTGTTGCAGGCACTTCAATCGGAATGCCGGCGTTGACCGCCGCCTGTCTTGCAGGATTCTGTCCGAGTCCCGCCTGAATGACGCAGCCCATATATACCTCGTCTACCTGTTCCGGCTTAATACCGGCTCTCTTCATTGCTTCCTTTACGACGATCGTCGCAATATCCGGCGCCGGCATATTGCTGAGCGCGCCGCCCATCGTACCGATCGCTGTTCTGCATGCGCCTGCCAATACTACTTTTCTTCCCATTTTTCCTCCATTCCGAAGCGTTTTCCCCAGACTAAAAACAATTTTATGCGCAGGCAGGTACCGTTTTGCCTGCTCTCCCCGGAATCTGCGACGCTCCTCACAAATTCCCAAGTTTTTCTTATCGTTAAAATTATAACACACTGAACCGATTTTTCAAGTTGTATTGTGAAAATTTTATCAAAGGGCTGTGATCCTTCTCTCACTAACTGCAATTTTCTCAGGCATCGTGCTTTTGATAAGACGACGGCATTTTCTCCCTAAGCAACAGTTTCAAAAGATAATCAAAAGATAAAAATCGTCTGAAATCAAGATTTTTTCTGCATTTTAACTAACTTTTGAAGATTTTCAAAAGTTAATCAAAAGATAAAAATACTATTCTTTTATTTTAAGGTTATCCAAAGCAATTTGAAGCTGTGTGATTTTTTCAGCAGACGTCGCCCTGATTGTATACTTTGTTGCCGGTCCGCTTCCTATTCGCTGCACCAGCTTTTTCTCATCCAAGGTTTCTATCCACTTCCTGACCTTATAATCGGAAAGACCAGTTTCTTCCCGCATCTTTGAGACGGATATTGGCTTATTGCTTTTTAAAATAACTCTCAAAATATCTTTTGCCTCATCTTTTAAGTCAGGATATGAATCGGCAAAATCTATATTCCATATTCTTAAATCCGTTTTTTCAATATCTGTATATACTTCCGGCATATGCACGCCGCCGGATGCCGCTGTTGTATAAATCAACGGTCCGCCATAGCCTTGTCGTTCCGAGGCTCCAAGCCAGCGAAACATCTTCATGATAACTTCATTTCTCGGTCTGGAATCTCCTCCTGTCCGGAACTGCTGCAAAGATACCAGCATTTTTCCCGGATTCAAAAAGTGAAACCATCCGTCAAAAACTTCAATTTTGATACTTGGATATGCCTGCACATAATCCGCATGTGCAAGACAGTTAATCAAACATTCCCTCAGCACTTCATCAAAGTCCGACAGCGGTATTCGAAGCTGCCCCTCATCTAATTCAAAAGATTCTTTTAACGATATCTTCATCTTTTCATATACGATTGAATAAAAATTGAATATATTCATCTCATAATCACTTGGTTCATCATCCGATACCCGATCAATCCAACGCGGATTATGTCCCCTACGATTAAAATAATCCAAGTGATAATGCGGATATGCTTCTTTTATCGTACGTTCCTTTCCTAAAAACAATAATGCTCCCCGCCTGAGTTTCACTTCTCCTGAAACACGATCTACAAAGCAAGCGCCTATCTCAGTCAAAAAATCCTTGTTTGACATTTCAAGATATTTCTTTTTCGGAAAACGCTTATTTACTTTTTCCTTATAAGCAATCACAGAATCCATATCTAAATCATCAATCGTAAAATGCTCGATTGGCAGGCTGTCATGGCAAGGCATAGCGTTTCGCTCAAATGCTTCCAGCTCCTGCTTTGTAGCCCTGCGATCACCATCTCCTGTTCTGATAAACGTATTTTCTCTCTTCCCGTTAAAATAAACGGGTTTCTGCGTCTCAGGAGCTTCTTTTATGCATACGATCATGATCTCAGCGCCATCTATTTTGACAACATGGACGTCCTCATTGTTCACGCTTCTATAATTCACCTTGTTCGGATTGGATAACATATCCCACAGACTTGTTTGTGTTTTAGAGATATTACCGACTCCCTGAATCGTATTTGTAGGATTCCCTTCAATGACACCAAGCAAAATCCATCCTCCGGATGTATTACAAAATGCAGAATATGATTCCCAAAAAGCGGTCGGTAATTCCTGCGCTTTCTTCATCTCAATAACATCCTTCTCATGAACATTCACAATCCAGTTTTTTAATTTATCTATATTTTTAAAATCAGGCTGCTCCATACAGTAACTGTACCTCCCGGTTTTATCACTTCTAACGACCTCAGCGCAAAATATGATTTTTACAAATCCGCAAACAGCTTCCGTTTTCGCCCGGCCATTTCCCCGATTCTCCCGATATACTGCTCCACTTCTTTCACATTGTCGCACCGCTCGATCCGCCCGTCCGGGTACACTCTTTTTGAAATGCTCCCCGCGCCAAGCGCCGCTATCGTCTGTTTTTCCTCCATAATCAGAATATTATAGATACCGTAGCAGCCTTCCCGCGCATAGCCGACATTTTCGAAATTGCCGGACATATTTTTCTGACGGTACAGATAATACGGCTGCATTCCCATTTCCGCCGCCGCTCCCGCCGCGATCCTCATCATCCCGTCCGTATTGTGGATCGTCTGGACGCCGTTTTCCACAATCCACTGACTTAGTTTCGAGGCTTTTTTAATCGCAAGAGAATGCACCGTCAGACTGTCGGGATCAAGCTCCCTGACCGCTTTTGCGGTAGCCTGTACGTCGTCTTCGTTTTCACCCGGCAGACCCAGGATCAGATCCATATTGATATTGGTAAAGCCGCATCTTCTTGCCAGATGAAAGGCGTCTCTTACCTGCTCTACCGTATGCTGTCTGCCGATGAGTTTCAGGGTTTCCTGATTCATTGTCTGCGGATTGACGGAAATACGACTGACTCCGTACTCTTTCAGCACAAGCAGCTTGTCCTCCGTAATGCTGTCCGCCCTGCCCGCTTCTACCGTAAATTCCTTGACATGGGAAAAATCAAAGGTTGACTTGAGTTTACATAACAATCTCTCCAATTCTTCCGCGCAAAGCGTTGTCGGCGTACCGCCGCCGATATAAACGCTGTCGAGTATTCTGCCCTGAAAAATCTCCGCCGTATCGTCGATTTCCAAAAAAAGCGCGTCAAGATATTCTCTAACTCTGTCCTTCCACGCGCAGATCGGATAAGACGTAAAGGAACAATAAAGACAGGTCGTCGGACAAAACGGAATGCCGATATAAAGGCTGTAGCCTTCCCGATAATGGATGCCGGAAAGAATCTCCTTTTCCCGCTTTGCGATCTCGATGCCGAGCCTGCCCTTTTCCTCGCTCAGATAATAAGAATCCTTCATATAGCGCAGAATCTCAGACTCCGGCGCGCCCTCCTCTAAAAGCCCCATTGCAATCTTGGTCGGGCGGATGCCGGTAAGCGTTCCCCACGGCAGCTTTTTTCCCGTATATTCAGACAGCGTCCGATACAGGAGCTGTTTCAAAGCGTTTCTGATCCCGCTCTTTGTTGTGTCGGGCGGCAAAACGACCTGCTCCAAAACGCTCTGCCTCCACTCTCCTTTTACGGACTCTTCCGGCTCCGCTCCTTCTGCAAAAACGCCGTCCGTCCTCTCTTCCCATTCATAAAGGAGCAGCTTTGCCATCCCGCTGCTCCTTACAATCTTTAACATCGGCAAACCCGGATCGGAAACGATACTCTTTGCCCCTTCCACAAATACCTTTACTTCCGACTGCGGAAAAAAGGCTTTGACGAGCGAATGAATGTCATATTCAAACCCTTCCCGATTCAAAATCACTGCTATCATGTATTGCGTACTCTTCCTTATCATCCGCAGAACGGATTGTATTCTTTCTCATGGGCGATCGTCGTCGCTCCGCCGTGTCCCGGATACACCTTCGTCTCATCCGGAAGGACAAACAGCTTTTCTTTAATAGAGCGCACAATCTCGCTCATACTTCCGGTCGGAAAGTCAGTTCTGCCGACGGATTCGGCAAACAGCGTATCGCCGCTGATCAGAAAGCCGCTTTCTGCAAAATAATAGCAGCAGCTTCCGCCCGTATGTCCCGGCGTCGCGATCAGCCTGCATGTCATACCCGCGATCGTAATCTCCCCGCCGTCTTTTACATAAATATCCGCATCGACTGTGCACGCTCTGCCCGCCTGCGCAGAAACGTTCATTCCTGCGTCGCCTAACAGCTCCCTTTCACCCTCGTAGGCATAGACCTTAGCGCCGCTCTTCTCCCGCAGCTCCTCCACGCCCCAGATATGGTCAAAATGCCCGTGCGTCAGCAAAATACCCGCAACCGTAAAACCGCGCTCAGCCAGAGCGTCGTAAATATATCCGCCTTTATCAGCCGGATCGACAAAAATGACCTCGCTTCTGCCCTCTTCATATATAAAATAGCAATTTGTCTGGCAAACGCCCATCATCATGCGCCCAATCTTTAATTCCGCCATATCAGCCAGTCGTCCTTTCAATATCAATTACACTGTCGATCGTCCTGATCTTATCAATAATACGCTGCAATTCCTCGCGGCCTCCGATCTCGAACGTAACGATCATCGTCGCAATTCCCTGCTTGCTCGTTCTTGTATTCATGGAAAGAATATCGATATTCTTTTCTGTCAGCGCCTTGGATATATCCGCCAGAAGACCATTCCTGTTATTGGCGAATATCTTGATCTCGGCAAAATATTTTTCTCCTTCCGCAGCCTTGTCCGCAGCCTGCCAATCGGCGTCGATCAGTCTCGCACGCTCGATCTCGGACAGATTGATCACGTTGACGCAGTCTGTCCTGTGAATGGAAACGCCCCTTCCTCTTGTGACAAAGCCGACGATCTCGTCCCCCGGCACAGGAGAACAACACTTCGAAAACCGCACTGCCACGTCGTCGATCCCTTTGACGACAATTCCGTTGGAAGATTTGGGACGCATCTGCTTCGCCTGCGCATTGCCTGCCACTTCCGCGAGCACTTCCGCGTCCGTCTTCTCTTTTTTATGCTCCTTATCATACAGTTCCTGCATCTTATTGAGAATCTGACCTTCTTTCAAGCCTCCGTGCCCGACTGCCGCAAGCACAGACTCCCAATCGCGGAAACCGTATTTCTGCATGACATAATCCATGTAAGGCTGACGCAGTATCTGCGCCGTATCGATCGCCTTCGCCTTACAATAAGCTAAGATCAGTTCTTTGCCTTTGACAATATTGTCTTCTTTTAACTCGTTTTTAAACCACTGGTTGATCTTGCTCTTCGCCTGCGTGCTCTTTACGACGTTCAGCCAGTCGCGGCTTGGTCCTTTGGAGTTCTGCGAAGTCAGAATTTCAATCCGGTCGCCGTTCTTGATCTCATAATCGATCGTCACAAGCTTTCCGTTTACTCTTGCTCCGATCATCTTATTGCCGACCGCGCTGTGAATTGCATAGGCAAAATCAATCGGCGTCGAGCCTGCCGGAAGATTCTTGACGTCGCCTGTCGGCGTAAAGCAGTATACGCTGTCCGAAAACAGATCGAGGTCGCTCTTTAAGAGCTTCATAAACTCTCGGTTATCGGACATGTCCTTCTGCCATTCCAGTATCTGACGCAGCCAGACGAGCTTTTCTTCTTCCTGCGCCTCTACCTTTTTGCCGTCCGACGCCTCTTTATATTTCCAGTGCGCGGCGATACCGAATTCCGCCGCCTTATGCATTTCATAAGTACGGATCTGTATCTCAAACGGCTGTCCCGAGCTGCCGATCAGCGTCGTATGCAGCGACTGATACATATTTGCCTTCGGCATCGCGATATAATCCTTGAAACGCCCGGGAATCGGCTTATACATTTCATGGATCACGCCGAGCGCCGCATAACAGTCTTTGACCGTATCAACGATGATCCTGACGGCAAACAGATCGTATATCTGATCGATCGTCTTATTCTGATTTTTCATTTTTTTGTAAATGCTGAAAAAATGCTTTATGCGGCCGTCGATCTTCGCTTCGATGCCCGCTCCTTTGATATGCTCGCTGACCTCGTCAACGATCGACTGGATGTATTTTTCGCGGACGCTTTTTCGAATGGCAATTTTATCGACCAGATCATAATAGACGTCCGGCTCCAGATATTTGAGAGAAAGGTCGTCAAGTTCGACCTTGATCTTTGAAATGCCGAGGCGCTGCGCGATCGGCGCGTAAATATCGAGCGTCTCTCTTGCGATCCTCTGCTGCTTTTCCGGCGGCATATGCTTGAGCGTCCGCATATTGTGAAGCCGGTCCGCAAGCTTAATCATAATCACGCGGATATCCTTTGCCATCGCCAGAAACATCTTACGCAGATTCTCCGCCTGCATCTCCACCCGGTCATTGTCCCCAGACTGGGACTGCATACTGCCGGAAAGCTGCAAATGCTGCAGCTTTGTCACTCCATCAACAAGAAGCGCCACATCCGCCCCGAACTCCTGCTTGATCTCTTCATCCGTCATGATCGTATCTTCTACTACGTCATGCAAAAGTCCTGCGACGATCGTCTCCTTATCCAGCTCCAGATCCGCCAGAATGATCGCCACACAGAGCGGATGGATAATATACGGCTCTCCTGATTTCCGCACCTGCGTTTTATGCGCCTCATAAGCAGTCTTATATGCCTTTTCGATCATCGAAATATCATCTGACGGATGATATTTTTGTACGCGGGAAATTAAGTCCTGATATAAGGTCTCAGGACTCTGAAATTCCGCAATCGATTCAATTCTCCCAT
>JAGARW010000010.1 GCA_017621975.1 Lachnospiraceae bacterium
CTGCTTTCTTTCTCTGTTCCTCCTCTATGTGTCTGACATATTCCTTAATATCAATCAAATCATCTAAGTCATAGATTTTGGAACTCATTGCTCTTTCCACATTTTCCGGGGTACACTCACCACATTCTGTCAATGCAGCTATTACCTTTGCCTTGATTTCTTCCTGTACTGCATCGGGCATGGCTGCTATATAGTAAGGTGGCAGTTCTGTAATCTCTGTCTGAACCTCCTTTTCATACTCATAACTTTTTTCAAAGTCATTGATAAACTTTTCTTTTACCAAGATTGCTCTTGTCTTGTTTTCCTCGCTGGCTAACTCCACCAGCTCGTCCACGAACTTAATTAGCTCTTTCTTAGTGATTGCCATTTAGCACCTCCTTTTCCGGGCAAAAAAAGTAGGACCTATTCAGCTACCAGAGAAATAAATCACTAGGTTAGAGCTAATTAAGTCCTACTTAAAATTCATGTTACATTGTTGCTAAATACGCATAGCTATCCTATTATAAGGACAACCTTCCTTATGTCACATAATTGCTACACGTTTGATTTTTATTCAATTATTAGATTACAAACAGGCCTGTCCTAATCAAAATTCTGAATAAAATCAGCATTTTTATATAGGACTGAATTAGCGGAATCCCTTTGTTTATGGGCTTCTTACTAACTTAACCTTATTATAACGCCATCCCCCCATTCCATCAAAAGCGCCGCGCTCCCCGTCACAAACGGCGTCGCGAACGAAGTTCCCGTGACGCTTACGCTGCCGCCGCCCGGCGCGGCGGTCACAATCCCGACGCCCGGCGCGACAAGATCCGGCTTGCTGAGCGCGATGCCGGCGCGCTCCTGCGCGTTTGCCGCGAACAGATATCCCCTGCCCGAAAAATCCGCATAAGCGTCGTAAGTCGTATCATACGCGCCGACCGTAACGACGCGCGGCGAAGTGGAAGGAATCGTCAGCGTCACCTCCGGCGCCGGTCTAAAAAAACGCGTGTCCGTACCGACCGCCGTCTGACTCGGCAGATACATACTGTAATTCCCGGTCACGATCCTGACCGGAGAAAGCAGGAAGCTCCAGATTCCCTCGTTGACATAGCGATCCGACGGAAGAAAATCAAAATAAATTTCCTGCTGCGCGGAATACGGCGTCGGCTCGCCGATGTACAGCAAAAGCTCTGTCTGCTCCAGCCGCACGCGCCGCAGCCTCTCTTCCCCGATCTCGTCTGTACTGAAAACGAACCGCTCCCCGCCCGGAGAGATCAGCGTAATCTGAAACGTATCCGCGTAATTTTTCCAGAGCTGCACACTGAACGCGCTTTCATACGCGCCGACTGACAATTCGATCCGCTGCGCGCCGTCTGCCGCGCCGCCCATACCCACGCCGCTCTGCAAGCCTCCGGTCACGCCGCCCATACTCATGCCGCTTTGAAAACCTCCGGTCACGCCGCTCGCACTCATGCCTGCGCCAATAATACCCGCCGCGTGCCCCATTGCGGCTCCTTCGTTTCCGCTTCCGACGCAGACAACGCACCGTCCCACCTCCGACGCATTGTCAAGAAACCTCTCCAGCAATGAAGTTCCGTCATGCGGACCATAGGTATTGCCAAAGCTCAGATTTACGGCGATCGGACGATTCATGCTGACCGCCTTTTTAACAAGATAGGTTACGGCGCGCATCAGTTCCGTCGTACGCGGAAACGATTCCGCCCTCGGTATGCCGAGCTTGACGATCAGCAGTTCGCTCTCCGGCGCCACCCCTTCCGTTCCCGCGGCAATTCCGGCGACCGCCGTGCCGTGCCCGCTAATATCCCGTTCCGGCACAGAAACCTCTTCCTGCCCGACGCTCTCTCCCGTTTCCGGCCGCGGCGTACTTCCCGTCCCGCCGGCATTTTCCCGTTCCTCCATGCCGTCGCCGGCGCTCTCCTGCGACCCGCCCGCTCCGAGCGCGGCGTTGATCTGCTCCTGCGTAAACTCTGCGCCGGTCAGAAAACCTTCCGGCGGCAGAAAACCGCGCGCCGGATCGGCTGGCAGGCTCTGGTCCCATAGCGCGAGAATACGCGTCGTTCCGTCCATCCGGCGGAACGCAGGATGACTGTAATCGATCCCAGAATCGGCGATGCCGATCAAAACGCCCCGTCCGCTCAGGTAAGGAGGTCTGATCGTTACCGGAAGGATGCAGGACGCCTGTTTCCCGGCCGCCGTTTCAAAATAAAGCCGCTTCGGCTTCTCCACATATTCGATCTCTTCTATTTGTGACATCAATGTCATTTTATCCTCCGGCACAGTCAGGATCGCGTAACCCGCGAGCAATTCTTCCACGCCGATCGACAGCTCTTCCAAAAAAAGAAGGTCACCGTGATATTTCACGATGACCTCCCATCTTTTTGTTTCCGTATCAAATCCTACGTTCAGCGCCTGCGACTTTTCCCGCTCCTGCGGCGTCGCCTCAAGCGCTGCGTTTAATAAAAGTTCAAGCTTTTCATCCGCCATGCGCTGTCTGTCTCTCTATCTATCTTCTTTCTAACAGAATATGCGCCCGCATCCCTTTGTATCCTTTCAGTCAGCTTTGCACCCGCGTCTTTCTGCATCCTCTCAGTCAAACGCCCTCGCAGCCTACTTCGTCAGCATCAGCATGATATCGTTGCTTCTGGCAACGAATTTTGACATTGCCTCCGGCTCAAGCGGCGCATGCTGGAGCATTGCCAGATCGTAAAGCTGTTCGCAGATCATTTTGACATTGTCCCCGTCCTGATGCGTCAGAACGTACTGTACAAGCGGATGATTGCTGTTCAGGATCAGCGTCTCGCCTTCTTTACCGCCGAACATACCCGCGTCCATTCCCGGCATAGCGTACATCTTCATCATATCCTGCATCCGCCTTGTCTCTTCGGACAAGGTAATCATAGAAGCGATTTTCTTATTTTTCAGCTTCTCGACGCTTACTTTCAGCGCGTCCTTTTTCAGCGCCTTCTTAAAGATCTTACCGATCGCTTCCGCCTGCTCTTCCATTTCCTTCGCGGCCTTCTTGCTCGTCTTTGCTTTAAAGACGTCCGTCAGATCAGCGTCAATACGCTGGAACTTAACGCCCTCGTTCTTTGCTTCCAACTGGGAAACGAACAGCTGGTCGATGTTGTGCGTCAGGATGACCGCGTCCATTCCGGCAGCCTTGAACATCTGGATATATTGTCCCTGCTGCTTTTCGTCCGTTACATAATAAATGACCTTTTCTTTCTTCTCGGCTTCGCCTTCCCCGCCGTCGTCAGCGTCCGCGCCGCCGTTTTCGTCTACGACCTCGGCTTCTATCGTTTCGCCGTTTTCATCCACAGCGGAAGCGGTTCCTTCCTGCCCTTCCTCTACAGCCGCACTTTCTGATCCCGCGTCTCCATCCGCCGCCTTTTCCTGATCGTCAGGATCGATCTTAGCGACCTCGAGACATTCCGGCAGCGTCATATACTTGCCGTCCAGATTCTTAAAGAGAATATAATCCGTCATCTTCTCACAGAATTTATCGTCCTTCAGGCAGCCGAACTTGATAAACGGGCTGATGTCGTCCCAGTATTTCTCGTATTCTTCCTTCTCGGTCTTGCACATACCGGAAAGCTTATCCGCTACCTTCTTTGTAATGTAATCGGAAATCTTCTTAACAAAACCGTCGTTCTGCAGCGCGCTTCTCGATACGTTCAGCGGCAGGTCGGGACAGTCGATCACACCCTTTAACAGCATCAGAAATTCAGGGATCACTTCCTTGATATTATCGGCGATGAATACCTGATTGTTGTACAGCTTGATCGTACCCTCGATGGATTCGTATTCCATGTTGATCTTCGGGAAATAAAGAATTCCCTTCAAATTAAACGGATAATCCATATTCAGATGAATCCAGAACAACGGCTCCTTGTAATCCATAAATACCTTGCGGTAGAAAGCAAGATATTCCTCTTTCGTGCATTCGTTCGGATGCTTCGTCCAAAGCGGATTCGTATCGTTGAGAAGCTGCGGACGTTTTACGATCTTTAATTTTAATCCGTCCTCTTCCTTCTCCGGTTTGATCTCCTCGATCACCGTATCGGTATCCAGCTTTTCCTCCGCCTTGATGATCTCGGTTTCCTTCGTATCTTCTTTGGACAGATAAATCTCCGTCGGCATAAAGGAGCAGTATTTTTCAATGACGCTTCGCGCCTCGTACTCATTGCAGAACTTCAGACAGTCTTCGTTGACAAACAACGTGATCTTCGTACCGATCTCCGCCTTGTCCCCCTCGTCCATCGAAAACTCCGTGCCGCCGTCGCACTCCCAGTGAACCGGCTTCGCGCCCTCCTTATAAGAAAGCGTATCGATATGCACCTCGTCCGCCACCATAAACGCGGAATAAAAACCAAGACCGAAGTGTCCGATGATCTGATCGTCGTTCGCCTTGTCCTTATACTTCTCGATAAAATCCGCCGCGCCGGAGAAAGCGATCTGGTTGATGTATTCCTCTACCTCGTCCTCCGTCATACCGAGACCGTTATCAATAAAGGTCAGCGTTTTCTTTTCGGGGCTCACGATCACCTCTATCTTCGCCTTATAATCGGCGGGCAGAGCATATTCCCCCATCATATCCAGTTTCTTTAATTTGGTAATGGCGTCACAGCCGTTCGAAATCAATTCCCGGAAAAAAATATCGTGATCGGAGTACAACCACTTCTTAATAATCGGGAAAATATTATCGCTGTTAATCGACAAACTGCCTTGTTTTGCTGCCATCTTCGTCACATCCTTTCTATCTTATTACCGATTGTAATCCCATAGTCCCAAGAAGTCAAGAAAAAATTAGCACTCATTTGAAATGAGTGCTAATAATCCGTAAAACATTCTGTATTTATGCGGCTTCCGCAATTCTAAAATTTTCATAAACTACACGTAAATCGTCATTTTAAGGACTTCGAAGCGCCCTGCCTCTCGTATTTCTGGAACACATATTCCACGTCAAAATACGTCTGTTCCTCGCTGTCCTGTACAAGCCGCCATTCGGGGCTGGCGTCCAGATCGGGAAAATACCGGTCCGCTTCATACGTCCGGTCGATCTTCGTAATGTGCGCCACGTCGCAGTACGGAAGCATCTGACGGTAAACGCTTTCCCCGCCGACGACATAAATATCCTCCGAAGCATACTGACGCAGTTCTTCCAAAAGCTCCGGAACGGAATGAACGACCTGCGCGTTTTTAACCCGATACTGCGGATCCTTCGAAAGAATAATATTCGTCCGCCCATGCAGCGGAAGCCCCTGCGGAAACGTCTCTAACGTCCTTCGTCCGAGCACGATGACCTTACCGATCGTCTCTTCCCGAAAATGCTTCTGATCGTTTGGGATCCGCACGAGAAGCTCGTTTTGCTTCCCGATCGCCCAGTTATTGTCCACCGCCGCTATGACGTTCATAGTTCCGCCCTCCGAAGCGCCTGCGCTCACCGCCGCGCCGCTCTTTTATTTCCTATTGACCCGTTTTAATCTCTATCCCACTTATCGCAGAGAGAGTTTACCTGATCCGCAAATTTCGCCAGATCCTTATTCGCGCCGCCTTCATTTTTCTGAATAACGCTAAGCAGCCGCTGTCCCGCTGCCAAAAGGCGGGAAAATACGTCGCTTGCCTTCTTCTGCTTCTTGCGTATCGCGACCGGAGCCGCCTCGTATTCGATCTGATCGGTCAGCAGATCAAACCGCGTGCCGCTGTAAGGCGCGTAAGCCCGGTAGCCGTATTCATTCGTCAGGCAATCGCGGAACGAATCGCAGACGCTGTCCTCGCCATGAACGACAAATACCCGCTTCGGCTTTTGTCTGAAACCGCCGATCCAGTCAAGCAGCCCGTTTTTGTCCGCATGTCCGCTCATGCCCGTCAGCTTGCGTACCTGCGCGCGAACCGTAATCATCTCGCCAAACAGCTTTACCTCTTCCGCACCGTCCACGATCGACCGTCCGAGCGTCCCGACCGACTGATAGCCGACGAACAGCACCGTACATTCCGGACGCCATAAATTATGCTTCAGATGATGACGGATGCGCCCCGCGTCGCACATACCGGAAGCCGACAAAATAACCTTCGGCGTATCGTCAAAGTTGATCGCCTTCGATTCGTCGCTCGTGATCGCAAGATGAAGCCCCGGAAACTGAAGCGGATTCACACCGGATTTTACAAGCGCCATCGCTTCTTCGTCAAAGCATGTATAAATATTTTTATGGAAAATCCCCGTCGCCTCGACCGCCAGAGGGCTGTCCACATAAACCGGGAAATCCGGGAAATTCTTTACAAGCCGTTCCGCTTTGATCTTGCGCAGGAAATATAGCATCTCCTGCGTGCGTCCGACTGCAAACGAAGGAATGACGACATTGCCGCCCTTTGCAAACGTTTCGTTCAGAATCTCCGCCAGCTCCGCCGCATAATCGGGACGCTCAGCCGAATGCAGCCTGTCGCCGTAAGTCGATTCGATGACGACATAATCCGCTTCTTCCGTTTTCTGAGGGTCTTTAATAAGAGGCTGATCCGTATTGCCGATGTCGCCGGAGAAAACAATCTTCCGCTGCTGTCCTTCTTCCTCCATCCACACCTCGATGCTGGAGGAGCCGAGCAGATGTCCGATGTCTGTAAAACGAATGCGGATTCCCTCGCAAAGCTCAATCACCGTATCATAATGGCAGGGCACGATCCGTTTGATAATGCCTTCCGCATCCTCCATCGTATAGACGGGCTCCGCCGCGTCCATTCCCGCGTGCCGCTTTGCCTTTCTGTTCTTCCATTCCGCCTCCTGCATCTGGATATGCGCGCAGTCGCGCAGCATAATGCTGCACAGGTCGGCGCTGGCGTCCGTCATAAATACCTGACCGCGGAACCCTCTTGCATGCAGCTGCGGCAGCATACCCGAATGGTCCACATGCGCATGCGTCAGAAGTACATAATCGATCATTCCTTCCTGCACGGGAAGCGGCGCGTTTTCATATGTATTGACGCCCTGTTCCATCCCGTAATCGACAAGAATATGCTTTCCGCACGCCTCCAGATAATGACAGCTCCCCGTTACCTCATGATCCGCACCGATAAACGTAAGTTTCATTACGATTCATCCCCTTCCAATACTTGTCACTCCATACCCCTTCTCATTGCTATCATACGTCCCCTTCTATTTATTATTATAAAAAAATCCCGCCTTCTTTTCAAGGCTGGGCGCCCTTTCTTTAGAAAAATGTAAGACTTACGACAGCAAAATAATCCGCAGAACTGCATACAGCAAAAGCAGGTGAAGCGGATAGAAAAAGTACAGCCACTTCTGCTTTTTTCCGCCGCGCCTGCCGTTATACAGAAAAATCATCCAAAACGCCGGAGCGCTCCACGGAATTCCTTCCGTCAGAATGCCAAAGCCGCCCAGACAGACAGCCGTCCGATATGACCTGAACAGATAAAAGAAAGCGATCAGCGCAATCCCCTGCCACCGATAATCCAGCCTGCATACATAAGCCAACCCGCAGCCTGCCGCCGCAATCATAAACTGAAATAAGATTCCAAGGTTTACATAACTCAGCTTCCGCATTTTACCGCCGCCTGTTCTGCCGCCGCCTCTTCCGCTCTTTAAATAAGCCGCATCCATCAGCCAAATCACAAGCAGCCCGAAAAAGAGCGTAAACAACGTATTCTGCGCATTCCAGTCGCAAAACCTTCCGCTGACCGCAAGATCATACGGAATCTCGGATAATACTGCAAATAAAAACAGCCGCGCCGCATATTTTTTACGGTCCCTTGTATGGTAGAACCCTTCTAGCAGCAGAAACGCAAAAATAGGAAACGCCGTCCTGCCAATATGGCGCATCCATTCGTAGACTGTCCCGATCGCCGCAAGCTCCCCTTCCGTCAGCTCGACGCGGCGCGCGGCTGCAAAGCCTCTTATGACGACCGCAGCAAAATGATCGACCACCATCGTCACAGCCGCAGCCCCCTTCAACACCGCACCGGAAAAAAAGGAAGCGCCGGAGGAATATGAAGTTATCGTATTATTTTTCTGTTTCGGTTTCATGACACGCTCGAAAATTATCCATTCGATAGGGACTAATACTTCAAGAGGAAAAATCCCCAAACACAATTACTGAATTCACCCGCCGCAAATTCATGCTCTTCCCCATTGATAACAACCGTATAAACCGGGAAATTGTATTCCTGACTGTAGAGCGGGTCACGAACTTTTACTTTTTCTCCCGTTTTTTCCCACTTATAGTCAAATATATTGACGCCAAACAAAATTGCGTTTCCATCAAA
>JAGARW010000089.1 GCA_017621975.1 Lachnospiraceae bacterium
CCGCGTATTTGACATTTATCTGTGCAAGCACAAGCAGTCCGCCGTAACCAAAAACGGGAAAGCATACGAGAATGTCATTCTGCAGGACCGCACCGGGACGATCGACGCGAAAATATGGGACCCGAACAGCGCGGGCATCGAAGAATTCGATAGCCTGGATTACATTGAAGTGTACGGAGAAATTACAAGCTTCCAGAGCGCATTGCAGGTCAACATGAAGCGCGTGCGTCTTTGCCGGGAAGGGGAATATGATCCGGCGGATTATCTGCCTGTCAGTGAGAAAAATATTGATACGATGTACGGCGAATTGCTTTCGCTGATCGACAGTGTTCAGAATTCTTATCTGAAAGCGCTGCTGAATCGGTTTTTCCGGGATGATGAGAAGTTTATTAAGGCGTTCCGCCAGTCTTCCGCCGCGAAAACGGTGCATCACGGATTTGTAGGAGGGCTGTTGGAGCATACGCTCAGCGTAACAAAGCTTTGCGAGTATTACTGCGGCACCTATCCGCTTTTAAATCGCGATCTGCTTCTGACCGCGGCAATGTGTCACGATATCGGAAAGACGAAGGAGCTTTCCCTGTTCCCTGAGAACGATTATACGGATGAAGGGCAGCTGCTGGGACATATTGTAATGGGCGCCGAAATGATCGGGGAAGCGGCGCGCGCGATCGCGGGCTTTCCAAAGGGACTTGAAAGCGAGCTGAAACACTGCATTCTTTCCCATCACGGAGAATATGAATTTGGCTCTCCGAAAAAGCCTGCGCTGATTGAAGCGGCGGCGCTTAATCTGGCTGACAATACGGATGCGAAAATGCAGACCTTCACAGAGCTTCTGAAGGGCGCGCAGAGCGAGGGCTGGCTTGGCTTTAACCGCCTGTTTGAGTCCAATATCAGAAAGACGCATATGGAGTAGGATATTTCAGGGATGCTTATAGGCGCGGTTCGCAGCGTTTCCTAAGCGCCGTCATATATTTTGCAGGTATCTGTTCTTTCATAGTCTGAAATGGAGAAAACGATGGAATATAAGAAAAATGACATAATTGTCATAAAAATCGAGGATATGGGAACGGACGGAGAAGGGATCGGAAAGATAGGCGGTTTTCCCTTTTTCGTCAAAGACGCGGTCATTGGGGATACGGTGGAAGCGAAGGTCACAAAGGTAAAGAAAAGCTACGGCTATGCCAGATTGGAGAAGGTGCTGACGCCTTCTTCTTTTCGTGTGACGCCAAAGTGCCGCTTTCATAGACAGTGCGGCGGGTGTCAGCTTCAGACGCTTTCTTATGAGAAACAGCTCGAATTCAAGCAGAACAAGGTAAGAAACCATCTGATGCGTATCGGCGGCTTTTCCGAAGCGGAGATCGACCGCGTGACGGAGCCGATCTTCGGTATGGAAGAGCGCTTTCATTACCGTAATAAAGCGCAGTTCCCGATCGGTACAGATAAAGAAGGAAATACGGTCGCGGGATTTTATGCGGGAAGGACGCACAACATCATAGCCAATACGGATTGCGCGCTCGGCGCACCGGAAAATAAGGAAATATTAGAGGCTGTCCTTTCTTATATGAAGGAATATCATGTGAAGGCTTATGACGAGACGACGGGAGAGGGACTGATACGGCATGTGCTGATTCGTAAAGGCTTTGCGAGCGGAGAGCTGATGGTATGTCTCGTTATTAATGGGCAAAAACTGCCCGCTGCGGACAAGCTCGTGTCGCTTTTACGAAAAATAGAAAATATGACAAGCGTGTCATATAGCATCAACGAAAAAAATACGAATGTCATTATGGGAGAAACGATCGTTCCGCTCTGGGGCGGCGCGTCGATCCGGGATACGATCGGGGACGTGACGTTTTTTATTTCGCCGCTTTCTTTTTATCAGGTCAATCCGGTGCAGACGAAGAAGCTGTACGGACTTGCTGTAGAATATGCCGGTCTGACGGGCAAAGAAACCGTCTGGGATCTGTACTGCGGCATTGGAACGATCTCTCTTTTTATGGCGCGGTCGGCGAAGCAGGTGTACGGCGTAGAGATCGTTCCGCAGGCGATCGAGGATGCGAAAGCGAACGCAGCTTTGAATCATATCGACAACGCGGCTTTTTTTGTCGGAAAAGCCGAGGAAGTGCTGCCTGCGTTTTATGAAAAAAAGAGCCGGGAAGGCGCGGAGGACGCCATGCTTCATCCGGACGTGATCGTTGTCGATCCGCCGCGAAAGGGCTGCGACGAAAAATGTCTTGCCACAATGCTGAAAATGCGGCCGGAGCGTATCGTATATGTGAGCTGCGATTCCGCAACGCTGGCGCGTGATCTGAAGATACTCTGCGCCGGAGGGTACGAACTGAAACGGGTGAGAGCGGTAGACCAGTTCCCGCAGACGGTGCATGTGGAGAGTGTGTGTTTATTGTCCAAACTTCATTCAGACCATCATATTGAGGTGGAGTAAATCTTGACGAGATAGATGGATTTAACAAGTGCGGAAAGTAAAGCGACTTATGAGGAGATTAAGGAATATGTTTTGAAACAAAGTAGGTTGAAGGTTAGTAATTTATATATTGCGCAGATAAAGCAAAAGTGTGGTATTATTGAGAGGGAAAACTGTAATAAGGCAAAAACAGAGGATTATAAACAACCGAAGTGCCCGCCGGAAAAGGAAATGGCAATTATAGAGGTTCTAAAGTATTTTCGGATGATATGAATAACGCAATCTTCTATTGCAGTGTTGATGATATTTTTAACTATATAGATGAGGAGAAATAAAAATGGCAACAAAAACAACGGTTAAATCAATTGAACCTAATATTGCTGATCTGGCGAATGGCTGGTTGAAAGCATATAAATTGGATTATAAGTTAGAGCAAGAATCCCTAAATACAGAAATTGATACTGCACTAAATGATTATTTTTCTAAAAATGGTGGCGTAGGTGGAAATAGGCCTGATTGCAAATTATTGCTTCAAGATAAAGCATTAAGTTTTTATCCTGTGCTTATAGAATACAAGGGATACAAAGATAAGCTTGTCAAATTGGATTCTAACGGTCAAGTGGATAATAAGAAAGCAAAAAACGAACCGAATTTTAAGAATATTAATGCGTATGCGGTAAATGGCGCCGTACATTATGCTAATGCATTATTACACCACACAAGTTACACTGATATTATTGCCATTGGAATGACAGGTTACAAAGATGAGAATAGTAATCTTCAGTATTCTATTGGTGTTTATTATGTTTCCAAGACCAATTTTGGTATTGGGCAAAAGATTGATGATTATTCTGATTTTTCTTTTCTTAGAAAAGAGAATTTTGATAGCTTTATTGAGAAAGTAAAGAGTTTGCAACTGTCGCAAGAAGAAATCGATAGGCTAAAAGAACAGAGAGAAAAAGAAATAGATGCCAGTTTGGTAAAGCTGAATAATGATATATATCAAAATGAAAAGGGATTGGGAGAGAACGACCGTGTGTACCTTGTGGCAGCTTCTATTATTACAACTCTTGGCATTCCTGGAAAGGTAGCGCCCCTCGAAAAGTCAGAACTTAAATCTTCAACGGAAGAGGGTAATACGGATGGAGATATTCTTGTTAGGAAAATCAAGGCTTTCTTAAATGAAAAAA